>JAJYSQ010000367.1 GCA_021793495.1 Actinomycetes bacterium | reverse complement strand
GGGACGGTCATGGACACGCACGGAAGGCCAGGGCCGGTTGGGCCGCGAGGCGGGCGACGCCCACGGCGCCGCGTGGTCGGGTGGCTGGGGGTGATCGGTGCGGGCGCGGTGCTGACCGGGGTGCTGGCTTCGCCGTCACTGGCGGCCCCGGTGGGTCATGGCGGGCGGGGGTGCCCGGTGGCACTGGTGCCCGGCGTCCCGGGGTGCCCGGTGGCCGACGGGGGGATCACCAACACCGGGGTCGTCGCCGATGACCCGAACGCCCCCCAGCCGATGCTGACCGACAAGCAGCGTGCCGACATCGCGCAGATGGATCGGGACCGGGCCAACGCCCCGGGCCTGTCGGGGGAGGGGAGCGCGGGCGGGGTGCTGCCGAACATGCTGCCCCCGGCCGGCGCACCGGCGACCGGGACGCTGGCCAACCAGGCCCTGCAACGGCAGGAGAAGACCTACACGTGTGGCCCGGCGGCTGCCCGCAACATGATCCAGACCCTGACCGGGACCGACTATGGCGAGGGCTTCTTCGTCACGGCCATGGGCACCACGACCAATGGGACCTCGTCGGACCAGATCCGCAATGCGCTGAACGCGAAGTTCCCCGGCTGGGGCACCTGGTCGCTGTCCTACCCGAAGAGCGCCTCCGACGTCATCAGGCAGGTGTACGTGGATGTTGCCCAACGGGGGCGCGGGGTGATCCAGAACGTGTACACGCTGAACATGCCGTACAGCATCTACGCTGGCCACGGCTTGTGGCACTTCAACCTCTCCTACGGCTTCGACTACACCGGGGTCGGGTACGTGCAGTACGCCGAGCAGTGGGACCCGAGCAAGTTCTACTCGAAGCCTGGATATGCGTCGTACGGCAAATGGAAGATCCAGGCCGCCGAGCTCTACACCGGGATCTCGCAGTCGATCAACAAGGCCATGGTGGGATGATGGTTTGGCGCGCCCGGCGGCCTGGCCCCCGGGCTTGGCCCCCGGGCATGGCGGGCCTGGCCGCCTTGGTGGTGTCGGCGGGTGTGCTCGCCGGATGCTCGGTGCCCACCCCCGGCGCGGGTCGGACCGGGGGTGGCACCGCATCCCCGACCGCCGTCCCAACCATGTCGCCTCGACCGTCCGGGGACCGGGTGATCACCCCCTCGCCCGGTTCGGCCGAGGACACCCGGCTGCCCCGACTGGCCTTTCCAGCCGCGCCCGTGGTGGACGCCGCAAAGGCCTCGACCCAGACGCTGAGGATGGTGGGCGAGGTGACCCACCGGGTGCGCGCTCCACTGACGATCACTGGGCTGACCTTGTCGGGCACGACCGTCGCGTGGACGCAGGACGTCCCTGGCACCCGGCACCGTCAGGACGTCCACGTGCTGGACCTGGTCACCGGCCGGGAGCGGGTGGTGTACCGGTCCCGCTGGCCCACCGGCACCATGGACGGACGGGTGCGACTGACCGGGCACTGGCTCGTGGTCACCGACATGTCCCGGATCCCCTCCGACAGCGACCTGTGGGTTGACTGGGCGATCGTCGCGGTGGACCTGGCCACCGGAAGGGCGGCCGACCTCGCCTCCACCGACGGCACGAAGACGCAAGGCTCCCCGGCGGTCACGACTGCGGGCGGGGTCGTGACCTGGTCGGAGTGGCCGGCGGATCCCAACACCGGGTCGTGGCTTCGCTCGACGGACGTCAACATCCACTTCGCCGACCTGACGACCGGGCGTCGGTGGACGATCCCGAGCCTGCCGCGGGCCGCCCGGACGTTCCAGGTGGACGCCGGGCTGCTGTACTACGTCCTCGACTACGGTCCCGAGGACGGCGGATCCTACGTGATGGCCCGCTCGATGGACGGCTCCGGGACGGCGCGGCGCGTGTCTCCCAGCGACTCGGCGTGGGCCGTCGATGCCCGGTCGGGGCGGGTGGCGTGGGCGCAACCGGCGTGGGAGAACCCGAAGACCATCTGGGTGGCCGGTCGGGAAGGCAAGGGTCCGTTGTTGCGGGTGGACCCGGGCCTGAACTGGGGTCCGACCCTGGGCGACCGGCTGCTCGCCTGGCGGACGATCAACGGGAGCATCGACGCGATGCCGGTCACCGGCGGCACGCCCTACCCGGTGTACGACACGTTCGAGAACACGGCCAAGCAGCGCGAGAGCTCGTGGACGGGGGCGGACCAGTCGACCGATGGCCTGCGGGTGGCCTACGCCACCGGCGGGTGGGAGGACACGCCGGGGCACCCGACCGACATCGTCATCCACGTGGTGACGGTGGAGATCGTCGGGTAGCCGGCCGCGTCCCGTCCCGCCAGTGATCGGGTCCACGATGGGCCCGTGACCGGATACACCGCGCAGGACACCGACCGCTGGGTGCCCGAGCCGCCCAAGCGGCCCGGGCGCAGCGACTTCCAGCGCGACCGTGCCCGAGTGCTGCACTCGGCCGGCTGGCGTCGGCTGGCCGGCATCACCCAGGTCGTGGGGGCCGGGGAGGACGACTTCGTGCGCAACCGGCTGACCCACTCCCTCGAGGTCGCCCAGATCGCGCGCGACCTCGGCCAGCACGTGGGGGCCGACCCGGACCTGGCCGAGACCGCGGGGTTGGCCCACGACCTCGGCCACCCGCCGTTCGGTCACAACGGGGAGCGGGCCCTGGACGCGTGGGCCGCCGAGATCGGCGGCTTCGAGGGCAACGCCCAGACGCTGCGCGTGCTCACCCGGCTGGAGGCCAAGACGACCGTGCCGGGTGGGCGCAGCGTGGGGTTGAACCTCACCCGGGCCGCGCTGGACGCCACGATCAAGTACCCGTGGCCGCGCCCGGCAGCCCCCGGTCCGGCAGCCCCCGGTCCGGCAGCCGCTGGCCCCCCCAAGTTCGGCGTGTACGACGACGATGCGGAGGTCTTCGCCTGGGTCCGCCGGTCCGCACCTGATGACCGGGTGTGCGTGGAAGCCCAGGTGATGGACCTGGCCGACGACATCGCCTACTCGGTCCACGACGTCGAGGACGCGGTCGCCTCCGGCCGGGTGCGCCTGGAGTGGCTGGCCGATCCCGTCGAGCGTGCCGAGCTGGCCCGCCTGGCGGTCACGACCTACCTGCCGGGTG
>JAJYSQ010000366.1 GCA_021793495.1 Actinomycetes bacterium | reverse complement strand
AACTCATCCCGCGATGGCCGCCGCCATCGACACCGCGGTGCGGGCGCTCCTGCGCTGCGGTGACGCCCTGCTCGACCCGTCCAAGAAGGGAAGGTGAACCCCTTGTCCGCGCTTCCGAAGAGGCTCACAGGCTTGACGGACAAGCTGGCGGGCAAGGCCGCCCGCACCGAAGACCAGGCCAAGCCCACGCATCTGCGGCCGGTCGCCGACGACGGCACCGTCCCCGGCGCTACTGAGCCTGGGCCTGCGGTGCAGCCCGCGCCGCCGAGCCTGCTCGAACGCGCCCGAAGCGAGTTCACGCCGCCGGACATCTGGTCGAAAGGCCGTCCGTCGCTGCTCGACATCGTCAACCACGGACGCTACGGCCAGCAGGTCCCCGATGAGGGCATGGCCCGCACCGCGGCGCGGGCCTGGTCGTGGTTCGCCGCACTCAACGCCGCGGTCGCCTATGCCTGGCAGTGGGTCACCGAACGGCCCTCCCGCACCACCATCGCCGTCGCCCTGGTGGTGCTCTCCACGCTCGTCCCCGCAGCTCGCGCCGTCCTGACGGTGCTGCTGTGGCCCGCCCACACAGCCATCGAACTCATCACCGACTACTGATCAGGAGGTAATCCGTCATGCTCGCCACGCTCGGGTCGCTGTTCGCGGCCGCGTTCTTCTTCGTGCTCTACAAGACCACCAAGGGCCGTAGCAAGATGCCGTGGATCATCCCGGTGATCCTGCTGTTCCTGGCCACCACGAGCCTCGCCGTCAGCCCCCCAGCGATCTGGCTGATGGGCAAGGTCGCCGACCTGCTCGGCTCGTTCGGGCTTTCCGCCGCCGGCACCGCCGCGCTGACGATCGTGGTGCTCCTGGTCGTCCTCGTCCTGGACCTGCGGGACAAGAAGCCCGACGGCGCCGCGAAGTTCGCGCTAATCGCGATCCCGCTGCTCGCGATCATCGCGTCCGGCCCGGTCGGCGACGCCGTGCGCAACGTCAACGACGGTGTCGCGCGCATGGGCACCAACGTCATCTCCACGGTCACCGGCGAATGACCCACTCCGATTCGCCAGCCCCCATGGTTTGCGCCGCACCCTTCCGGGTGTGGGCGGGTTCGATTCCCGCCAGGGGCGCTTCGCGCACGACATCACCACCCACCCACACCACTCACTGAGGGAGTGATCCCGATGGAACTGCTGTTGGCCGTCCTCATCGCCGCGTATGCGGTGAGGGGGGTCGGCGCTGACGTCGCCGCCGCTGTCGCGGGCAAGACCCCGCCGAGCGTGCTGAAGTGGGAGGCCCGCCAGAAACGGCGGGCACGACCGAAGAAAGACCCCGGCTATCTGGGTCGGATCTGGAACAACGCCCTGGAGTCATGGGCGGATGCCTCCACCCGCCGCCACAACCGCCGCATGAAAGCGCGTGACGAGTGGGAGAAGCGCAAAGGCCCTGAGTGGGTCGAGAAGAAGCTGGTGAAGCTGGAGAAGGCCGCCGCCCGCCGCCAGCGGTTCGCGGAGAAGGCGGGAGTGCTGTGGGGTAAGGCCCGCGACGCTGCCGCCAACGTCCGCGAGCGGCGTCGGGAGGACGAGGCGTGGGCGGCTAACGCCCGCTTCGACGCCGAGCGCGACGACACCGTGCCCGCCGGGTTGCAGGGCTCGACCGACCTCGACGGCAGCGATCCCGCCCAGGACGAGGCGACGGTGCTGCCGTTCCGGCCCCGCACCAACGACGAGGACGACGACATCGTCGACCTCGACGCGCTCAGCGAGTCGCTGACGAACCCCACTCCCACAGACCAGCCCGACCACGGGCAGGACATCAACACCGGAATCAAGGAGGAAACCCCCATGACCAACGCGTCCGCTATCTCGGGTGAGATCACCGACCTCGCGTCCGGCATCGAACTGGCCCGGCAGATGCGCCGCTACGTCACCGACCTCCAGAACACGCTGGAGCACATCCACAGCACGATCTCGCAGACCTCCACCGGGTTGCAGCAGGTCCCGGCCAGCCTGGAGTTGGCCTCGGCGAGCTTGCAGAGCCACGGCATGACGGGCCCCGCTCTGGAGGAGTTCACCGTCGCTCGGGAACGGATCAGCATGGTCTCCAGCGCGGTCGCTGACGCTGTCTCCGCTCTGGACGCGGTGGCGGACCACCTCGGGATCTCTGACGACTCGTTCTCCCGCGTGGAGAGCGAGCTGACCTCTCAGCTCGGGATCTCCGAGCAGGTTGGTGCCGCCGCCGCCCGCGGTGGTGTCGCCCGCAACACCAGCTTCTACATGGGCGGCTGACCCGCTCGAAGCAGTCCCCAACGGTTCACACACCCCGCGGTGTGTGGGCGGGTTCGATTCCCGCCGGGGACACCACCACACGTTCGTACATCGAGACGGAGGAAGACGATGTCCCAGACCGCGACCGTGCCCGTCCCGATGGGCGAGCACACCACCGACACACCGCAGAAGCAGCGCTGGACCGACCGGCAGAAAGCCGCTGCCCGGCAGAAAGCCGCCGAGCTGGGCCAGGACGCGAAGAAGTCGGCCAAGAGCCTCGTCTACCGCAACCGCCGCCAGCTCTACCCGCTGGCCTACACCTCCGCGACCGCGGTGTTGGGAACGACCGGCGCGCTGGTCGCCGAGTACAGCGACCTCGCCGACCCCCTGGTGATGATGGGCACCGGCGCGGTCGCGCTCGGCGCCGGATACACCGCCCTGCGCAAGGTCGGCAAGAAGCTGCCGTCCGGCATCCTCGGCCGGTTCAAGACCGGGCTGATGGCGGGATGCGCGTGGTGCGCGACCCTGCCGCTGACCGGCGCGGACGCCACCAGCATGTGGTTGGCGCTCGGGTTGGGGACGGTGTCGCTGTCGGCGCGCTGGTGGCAGCGCATCCGCCCCGGATACCCCACCGGCCCCACCGCCGCGGCGCCGACGCCGGAGCCGGAGCCGGAACGCAACCGCGACGAGGAACTGGCCACCGCCTACGACCTGATGCAGGTGTGGGCCGAGGAGATCGGCTGTACCAACGGGGTGCTGGCCGGAACCCGGCTGGACAACCCGCGCCTGTTCGAGGCCGGGGTGGTGTTCACCATCTCGTTGCGCGGCACCCGGCACAACCTCGACGC
>JAJYSQ010000365.1 GCA_021793495.1 Actinomycetes bacterium | reverse complement strand
TTCCGATCTTCCGGGTGCTCCACGATGCCGCCGACCAGGTGCTCCAGCGCCTCGTCGAGCACGCTCAGGCCTCGCTGCCGGCGGCTGCGGCAGGCTGCCCAGCCAAGGCCGGGGCATCGGCCGGGGTGCCTACCGGAGTGTCCGCGTAGGTGTCGGTGGGTCCATCGGCCGGCTTGCGCCGCGAGCCGCGTGGGGCCGTGCTGGCCTCCTTCGGCTCGTCCTGCGCCTGCCGAGCGGCCCCCTCGAACACCGCCTTGCGGTCGACCGGTGCGGCAGCCACCAGCAGCGGCGGCGGGGCCGGCTCGCCAGCGAACCGCTGCCAGTCCCCGGTCCGGCGCAGGATCGCCGCCACCGGCTCGGTCGGCTGGGCGCCCACCGAGAGCCAGTACGCCACCCGCTCGGCGTCCACCTCCATCAGCGAAGGGTCCTTCATCGGGTGGTACTTGCCGATCGTCTCGATGGCCCGACCATCGCGCTTGGTGCGCGAGTCGGCGACGACGATCCGGTAGTACGGCGCACGGATCTTGCCCATGCGCATCAGCTTGATCTTGACGGCCACGGAACTGGTGACTCCTGGGTCTCGACAGGGACGGGGCACACCGTGGTGGGGTCACGGGCACATCGACCAACGGGCTCATCCGACGCCGGGGAGAGGGCCCGGGCGGCGTACGGCAACCGGGCCATTGTGCCAGACCCGGCGGCTGGCACCGACCACGCGGCCCGCGGCTGGGTGCGGCTGGGTGCGGCCCGGCTCAGCGCACCACCCGGCCACGCAGCACCACCCGGGTGGGCGTACCCAGGATGCGCAGGTCGCGGCGGGGGTCGCTGGCGTACACCACGAAGTCGGCGGACGCGCCGGCGCGCAGACCGTCAAGACCCAGCCAGCGGCGCGCGTCCCACGACGCCGCCGCGAGCGCCGCGGTGGGCGGTACGCCCGCCTGGTGCAGCGCCACGACCTCGTCGGCGATCCGCCCGTGCTCGATCCCCCCACCAGCGTCGGTGCCGGTGCGGATGGCGACACCGGCCTCCCAGGCGTCCCGCACCATCCCGGGGGCGCGAGCATGCAGGGCTCGCATGTGAGCGGCGTAGGTCGGGTACCGGGTCGCCCGTTCGGCGATCGAGGGGAACGTGGCGATGTTGACCAGCGTGGGCACCAGGGTGACCCCGGTGGCCGCCATCCGCTCGAGCTGCTCGGCACGCAACCCGGTGCCGTGCTCGATGCAGTCGACCCCGGCGTCGAGCAGTCCGTCGATCGCGTCGCCACCGAACACGTGGGTGGTCACCCGGACCCCCATCTCATGGACTCGGGAGATCGCGTCGGTCAGTGCCTCCGCGGGCCAGCACGACGCCAGGTCACCGCTGTCCCGGTCGATCCAGTCGCCCACGATCTTGACCCAGCCGTCGCCACGCCGAGCCTGGGCGACCGCGGCCGCGGGCAGCTGCTCCGGCTCGATCTCCTCGCCCACCCCAGGCAGGTACCGGCGGGCACGTGCCAGGTGGCGACCCGCGCGGACGATCACCGGTAGGTCTTCCCGAAGGTCGATCCACCGGGTGTCGGCCGGGCTGCCACAGTCGCGCAAGGCCAGCGCCCCGGCGTCCCGGTCGTCTCGGGCCTGACGCTCCTGTTCGCCAGCCGCGACCGGGCCCTGCGCACCGAGCCCGACGTGGCAGTGCGCGTCGACCAGGCCCGGCACGACCCACCCCGTGGCGATCGTGGCGGCACCAGGGACCGGGGTGAAGGTGACGGTTCCCTCACGGATGTACAGGTCCCGCTGCTCCTCGTCCGGCAGAACAACACCGCGTACGTGCAGCGCGGGGGGCGCGGGCTCGTTCATCGGGGACCGAACAGCTCGCGCAGGCCGGGCGGCGGGCCTGGTTGGCTGGAGCCGGCATCCGTTCCCGGTCCACCCACCGCAGGCAGTCCCGCACCGGGCTGGACTCCTTGGGCCTGGGCGGCCCGCTTCGCCGGGTTCCCCGAGCGTCCGGACCGACCCTTCCCGGACGCCCGGCCCGCGGACTTGGCCCCCGTCTTCGTCGTGGCCATCGATCGGCCGCGAGCCTTCTTGCCACCGCCGTACCCCGGCATCCCGGGAAGGGACGGCATCCCGCCGGCTCCCATCTGGCGCATCATCTTCTGCGCCTGACCGAAGCGCTCCACCAGGTTGTTCACCGCGGCCACGTCGGTGCCCGAGCCCCGGGCGATCCGCAGCCGCCGGGAGGCGTTGAGCACCTTGGGGTTGACCCGTTCCCCGGGGGTCATCGACTGGATGATCGCCGCGACCCGGTCCAGCTCCCGTTCGTCGATGCTGTCGACCTGCTCCTTGAGCGCACCCATCCCGGGGAGCATGCCGAAGAGCTTGGACAGCGAGCCCATCCGGCGTACCGCCTGCATCTGGGACAGGAAGTCCTCGAGGGTCAGGTCGCCGCCGGAGGACAGCCGATCGGCCATGGACGCGGCCTGCTCGGCGTCGAAGGCACGTTCGGCCGTCTCGATGAGGGTGAGGACATCGCCCATCCCCAGGATCCGGGAGGCCATCCGCTCCGGGTGGAAGACGTCGAGGTCCACCAGCCCCTCACCGGTCGAGGCGAACAGCACCGGGCGTCCGGTCAAGGACGCGACCGACAGCGCCGCACCGCCTCGGGCGTCCCCGTCGAGCTTGGTGAGCACCACCCCGGTGAAGTCCACGGCCTCGAGGAAGGCGGCGGCCGTGGCAACCGCGTCCTGTCCGACCATCGCGTCGAGGACGAACAGCACCTCGTCCGGGTGGATCGCCTCGCGGATCCGGGCTGCCTGCTCCATGAGCTCGGCGTCGATGCCCAGCCGGCCGGCCGTGTCGACAACGACCACGTCGTGCAGGCGGTGGCGAGCCGCCGCGACCCCGTCGCGCGCCACGGCGACCGGGTCACCGACCCCGTTGCCCGGTTCTGGAGCGAAGACCGGCACTCCGGCACGCTCGCCGACCACCTGCAGCTGGGTGACGGCATTGGGCCGCTGCAGGTCAGCAGCGACCAGCAACGGCTGGTGCCCGTGGACCGCCAGCCACCGGGCCAGCTTGCCGGCCAGCGTGGTCTTGCCGGCCCCCTGCAGGCCGACGAGCATGATCACGGTGGGC
>JAJYSQ010000364.1 GCA_021793495.1 Actinomycetes bacterium | reverse complement strand
CCGGGGCCGGCTGGGGGCATGGGGTCGGGCTGAGCCAGTACGGCGCCTACGGGATGGCGTTGGACGGCACCGACGCCACCACGATCCTCACCCACTACTTCACCGGCACGCAGGTCACCCCGGTCACCGACGCTGTACCGCTGACGGTGAACCTGCTGCACCGGGTCGCCACCGCGAGCCTGCGCACCGAGACGGTCACGGATCCGACCGGCGGGTCCGGGGCTGGGGCCGCCGCGGGCACGATCACGGTGAGCCTGGCCGGCGGGGCCACGGTGACCGGCAGCACCGCGGACACCTGGGGGCTGTCGGTCTCCGGCAGCTCGGTGGCGTTGACCCGCAACGGCACCTCGGTCGGATCGGCGCCCAGCGTGAGTGTGTCCTGGGCGGGCACGACCGCGATGCCCGGGGGGGCAACCGTGCTGAACGTGATCGGTCCGGGCCAGTTCTTCGCCGACTACGGTCATCGCTACCGGTACGGCACGGTCACCGCCACGGTGGTGTCCGGGCTGCTCGAGGTGGTCAACACCGTGAGCCTGCACGACCACTACCTGTACGGCATCGGCGAGATGCCGTCGTCGTGGCCAGCGGCCGCCCTGCAGGCGCAGGTGATCGCCTCGCGCTCCTACGCGCTGTACGCCTACCACCGGGGGGTCAACCCGGCGTGCGCCTGCAACGTGTACGACTCCACGTACAGCCAGGTGTTCGTCGGGTGGTCCAAGCAGGCCAGTACGTCGGGAGCCGCCTGGGTGGCCGCGGTGAACGCGACCGATGCCTCGCCGACCACCGCGTCGGTCGTGACCTACCAGGGTTCGGTGGCCCAGACGTTCTTCTTCTCCTCCTCGGGAGGCCGGACACGCAACAGCGAGGACGGGTTCGTCAGCTACCTGCCCTACCTGCGCAGCGTCGACGACCACTGGTCCCAGGACCCGGCGGTGAACAACCCGTTCGCCTCCTGGACCCGTACGGTCTCCCAGCAGTCCATGGCTGCGGCGTTCGGCCTGCCTGACGTGGTCCGCCTGGACCTGTCGGTCAAGGACAGCGGTGGCGCGGTGAAGACCGCGACCGCGTGGTCGTCGACCGGAGCCACCGCGTCGATCAGCGGGAACGCACTGGCCGGTGCGCTCGGCCTGCCCTCGAGCTGGATGAGTACCACGGGCCAGACCGCACCCGGACGTGCGGTCTCCCGCCTGGCCGGCGCCGACCGCTACCAGACCGCGGTCGCCATCGCGGCGGCGGCCTTCCCGTCCTCGTCCACGGTGGTCATCGTCGACGGTGAGCCCGCCCACCTGGTCGACGGGCTGGTCGCCGCCCCGTTGGCCTACGCCCGCAAGGCCCCGGTGCTGTTCGCCACGGCGGACGGTCTGCCGGTGAGCACGGCTGCCGCGATCACCGCGCGCAAGCCGAGCTCGGCGATCCTGGTCGGCGGGCCGGGGGCGCTCGGTGCCGGGGTGGTAGCGGCGCTGCGCGCCCTGGGCGTCGGGTCGATCACCCAGATCGGCGGCGCCGACCGGTACGCCACCGCAGCCATGGTCGCCCAGGCGTTGGGCCCGGGCTCGCTGCACGGGGCGTTCCTGGCGTCGGGGACCAGCCTGGTGGACGCCCTGTCGGCCGGCGGGGTGGCCGCCCGGCTCGGCGAGCCGGTGCTGCTCACCGCGGCCACCGCCCTGCCCGCCGTGACCAGCGCCGCGCTGACGGGCCTGCAGGTCACGCATGTCGACGTGGTGGGTGGGCCGAGCGTGGTCTCCGACGCGGTGCTCTCGGCGCTGCCCGGGGCCAACCGCCTGGCCGGGACCGACCGGTTCGGCACCGCGGTGGCGGTGGACGACGCCTTCGCCGCCACGGTGGGCACGGCGACGGTGGTGGTGGCCTCGGGGGCCGACGCCAACCTGGTGGATGCGTTGGCGGCCGGCACCCTGGGCCGGCTCACCCTGCTGGTGATGCCGACGTCGGTGCCGTCGAGCACGTCCGCCTGGCTGACGGCCACGCCGACGGTCGGCACGGTCACCGTCGTCGGCGGGGTCGGTGCGGTGTCCACGGCGGTGGGCACCGCCGTGGCCGGCGGCTAGCCCCCCACCAACGGCAGGCCGGGCAACCGGACTCCCACGGTGACCTCGGCGCGCTCGCTGACCGCCCACCGGGTCCATCGGTCGAGCTCCGTGGGGTCGATGGGCACGCCGCAGGCGCCGGCCGGCTCCGGGGCGCCGTCGCCGAGCGGGGCCGGTGCCACCAGCACCAGCGACGCCCCGGCCGCGACCGGACCCACCAGCCCGTCCCGGACCGAGGCCCGGTCGCGCAGCTCGGTCACGGACAGCACCCGCCGGACGGGTACCTCCAGCCCTGGCCAGGAGTCCGCGGCCGCCAGCAGCTGTGCGTGGCTGAGCTCGCCGGACGCGTCGTGCAGGGCGGGCTCGTCGACAGCCGGGTCGTGCTCGGGCAGGAACACATCATCCGCGGCACCCACCTCGGCACCCAGGTCTCGTACCCCGCCAGGCAGGGCGGCGCCGACCGGCCCACCGAGCAGCCGGGGGGACCAGGCCAGCGTCGTCCGCGCACCACCGGCAGCCGGGGCGACGCACCGCAGCGGGTCGACGACGGCCAGCTCGACCGGCCGGGCGGGCACGGTGCCGGACCCCGGGGTGGTCGGTGCGGGTACGGGGCCCAGGCGCACCACGGCGCCCAGCCGCCACCCGGCCAGCACCGCCACGATCGCCTGCCACCCGACCGGCAGGTCCACCAGCAGCTGCTGGCCGGGTCGCAGGTCGTACTCGTCACGCAGCAGGTTCGCGGTCTTGGCCACCCAGTTCGCGACCGTCGCGACCGACAGCTCCACGCGGTCGCCCGTGGCGGCCTGGTACACGGTGATCAGCGGGCGCCCGGGCTGCTTCCCGGCGGCGTCGAGCAGCCCGGCCAGGGTCGCCGGGCGGGTACGCGGGACGACGGGATCCGCCAGCATGTCGGCCAGCGTACGGTCCACGCCGGCCTCGTCGCGCGTACCCTGTCGCTGTGCCCCTCCGCGTGCTGGTCGACGCCACCGGCGTGTCTGCCGACCGAGGCGGGCTCGGCCGGTACGTCGACAGTCTGGTGGCCGCGCTCGACGAGGCCGGTGCTGACCTGGTCGT
>JAJYSQ010000363.1 GCA_021793495.1 Actinomycetes bacterium | reverse complement strand
GCAGCTCGAGGCTGCCCGGGTCCAGCAGCCGAGCCAGCCGGACGTGGGGCAGCCTCGCATCGACCGCATCGACCGGATCGACCTGCGCGGACGTCACCGGCGCCGGTTCGAGCAGGGTCATCGCACTCCCCGGACCACGAGGGCGACGTTGTGGCCCCCGAAGCCGAAGGAGTTGTTCAGTGCGTACAGCGAGCCTGGTGGGAGCCCGAGGGGTTCACCGGTCACCACGTTGAGCTCGATGGCCTCGTCCATCTCGTCCAGGTTGATCGTGGGCGGCGCCGTGTGGGTGTCGAGAGCCAGGATCGCGGCGATGGTCTCCACCGCGCCGGCGCCGCCCAGCAGATGACCGGTGACCGACTTGGTCGCGGACACCGGCACCTGGGCGGCGTACGTGTCACCGAGCACGCTACGGATGGCCAGGGACTCGGCGACGTCGCCCTGAGGGGTGGAGGTCGCGTGCGCGTTGATGTGCGCGATCTGCTCGGGCTCGATCCCGGCGTCGGTCAGCGCCAGGCGGATCGCCCGGGCCGCGCCGGCGCCGTGCGGGTCGGGTTGAGCGATGTGGTGGGCGTCAGAGGTCATCCCGGCCCCGGCGATCTCGGCGTACACGTACGCACCGCGGGCCGCGGCATGCTCGGCCGACTCCATCACGATGATCCCGGCGCCTTCGGCCATCACGAAACCGTCCCGGGTCGTGTCGTACGGCCGCGAGGCCCCGGGCGGGTCGTCGTTGCGCCGCGACAGCGCCATCATCACGTCGAACGCGGCCATCGGCAACGCGTGGATCGCCGCTTCGGTGCCGCCGGCGACGACGATGTCGGCGCGTCCCGAGCGGATCATGTCCAGCCCGTAGGCGATCCCCTCGGCACCTGAGGCGCATGCGCTGACCGGTGCATGCACCCCGGCCCGAGCACCCAGCGCCAGTCCGACCGCGGCGGCCGGGCCGTTCGGCATGAGCATCGGTACGGTGAACGGGGAGACCCGCCGGGGGCCCTTCTCGCGGAGCACGTCGTACTGGTCGAGCAACGTGGTCACGCCGCCGATCCCGGTGGCGACCACGACCGCGAACCGGTCGGGATCGACCTCGGGGGCGCCGGCGTGCGCCCAGGCCTCGCGCGCGGCCACCAGGGCGAACTGCCCGGACCGGTCGAGCTTCTTGGCCTCGATCCGGTCCAGGACCTCGCGGGGGTCGACCGCCGCGCGCGCCGCGATCCGGGTCGGCAGCTGCTGGGCCCACTCGTCCTCGAGCAGCACGGTCCCGCTCTCCCCGGCCAGCATCGCCTTCCAGGTGGAGCTCACGTCACCGCCGACCGGAGTGGTTGCACCGAGCCCCGTCACCACGACGGTGGTCTTCATGGGGCACTCTCCCGTCCTCGCCCGGTGGGATCCTTGTGGGTCCGGGCAGCTCGTCGGATCACGGTCGATGCGCTGATCGGAGGCTCAGGCAGCCTGAGCCACGATGAAGTGCACCGCGTCCCCGACCGTCTTCAGGTTCTTCACCTCGTCGTCGGGGATCTTGACGCCGAACTTCTCCTCGGCCGCCACGACGATGCTGACCATCGTCAGGGAGTCGACGTCGAGGTCGTCGGTGAAGGACTTCTCCAGTGTCACGTCGCTGGCGGGGATGCCGCTCTCTTCGTTGACGATCTCGGCGAGACCGGCCAGGACGTCCTGCTCGGAGTGGGCCATGAGTGCTCCTTCGGGGGGTGATCCGGTGGGGTGGGCGGGGTCAGGTCGGGCGGGGTCAGGTCGGGTCATCGGGTGGTCGGTCCGGTTGGCGGACCACCGGTGGGGAGGTCGTCACGCGTCTCATGGCAGGGTCACGACCTGGGCACCGTAGACCAGGCCGGCACCGAACCCCATGATGAGCGCCAGTCCGCCGCTGGGTGCCTCGCCCGTAGCCAGCATGCGTTCCATGGCCAAGGGGATCGAGGCTGCCGACGTGTTGCCGGTCTCGGCGATGTCGCGAGCCACCGGCACGTGGGGCGGCAGCTTGATCGCTTTGATCAGTGAATCGATTATTCGCATGTTGGCCTGGTGGGGGATGAACGCGTCGAGGTCCTCCGCGGTGATCCCGGCGGCTTCGAGGGCGGCGCTGACCACGGGGGCCATCTCCCACACGGCCCAGCGGAAGACGCGCGGGCCTTCCATGACCAGGTTCGGCCAGGGCAGGCGGGACTCCATGACGTCCTTCCAGGAGTCTCGCTGGCGGATCGTGTCGTACGCCGACCCGTCGGACCCCCAGATGGTCGGGCCGATCCCCGGGGTGCTCGATGGCCCGACCAGGACGGCACCGGCTCCGTCACCGAAGAGGAATGCGGTCCCGCGGTCGTGGCGGTCGGTCAGGTCGCTCAGCCGCTCGGCACCGATCACCAGCACGGTTCGGGCGCTGCCGGCGCGGACCATGTCCGAGGCCAGCGAGACGCCGTAGGAGAATCCGGCGCACGCGGCGGAGAGGTCCATCGCCGGAGCTCGTCCGGTGCCCAGCCGGTGGCCGATCTCCACGGCGGCCGAGGGGGTCTGCAGGAAGTGCGTGACGGTGGCGACCAGGACCGCTCCGACCTCGTCCGGCGACACCCCGGCGTGGGCCAGGGCCTTGCCGCCAGCGGCGACCGCCATGTCCACCAACGACTCGTCTGGCCCGGCCCAGTGGCGGGTGACGATCCCGGAACGATCACGGATCCACTGGTCCGTGGAGTCGATGGTGGCGCAGATCTCCTCGTTGGTGACCACCCGGGTCGGCCGGTAGCCCCCGACGCCGAGGATCCTGGCGTGCGGCGATCCGCTGGAGGTGGCGATCGTCTTGCGGGGCTGGCTCACGCGGTGCGCACCGTGGGGTGCAGCCGCACCAGCGGCTGGCCAGGGGAGACCGGGTCCCCGTCCTCCACCAGCCACTCGATGACGGTGCCGCCGTACGGGGCCTGGACCGGGTGCATCTGGTCGCGGACCATGACCGCTCCGATGCTGGAGTGGGAGTCCAGCGTGGCACCCAGCACGACCGCGTCGGCGCGGAACGTGCCCTTCACCGGGGCCACGACCAGGCGCCACGTGGGTGAGTCGTCCCCGCCGGGGGCGCCGCCGTGGCGGGCGACGAACTCACGGGCGGCAGGAAGGTCCTTCGGGCTCTTCAGCGC
>JAJYSQ010000362.1 GCA_021793495.1 Actinomycetes bacterium | reverse complement strand
CCGGATAGGCCCGCCCCGAGTAAGCACCGCGGTACGCCACCCAGACCGCCGGCCGGCCCCGGACGTACTCCACCACCCCCGAGGACCCCGGCACCTGCCGCGGCGACAGACCAGCCGTGGGTGGCGGCGGGGTCGTCGCGGCGTGCGGAGTCGCCGTGCCGGCCGTCGGGCGGGCGGATGACGCGCGCGGGGTGCTGCTCGCGTGCGGGCTGCCCGACCCGGCACCGGTCGGCGTCGTGGCAGCCGGCGGCGTGGCAGCCGGCGTGCCCGACGAGACAGCCGCGGCGCCGGATCCCGGCAGGGGTGGCGGGGAGCCGGGATGGCGGGTCGCCACCCAGCCGGTCAGGACCAGGGTCCCGGCCAGGAGCACGCTCGCGCCCCGCCCCCTGCGGGTGCTGACCACCCACTGCCCCAGCCGGGCGGCTCGCCTGGACCCGCTCATGGGACCTCACGGTACGTCGCCCGGCTGAGACGACGCTGAGCCTGCCTCGACGAACCGCGACGACCACTGGTGGGCGACCGGTCCGTCAGAGCGCCTCGACCGCGCTGACCAGCCAGCGCCCACCGACCGGCACCAGCGTCATGCGGACCCGGTTGAGATCCACCTTCGGTCCGGTGAGCCGGTTCGAGGTCGTGGTCTGGTCGACGAACAGGAGCACGACCACGCTGCGCGGGCTGGCCGAGACCACCGACGCCGCGGTGACGTCGGCCTTGACGACGGCCTGGTAGCGGGTGGCGGCGGGTGTGACGACAGCCTGGGTGGTATGTACGTACTCGCCCTTGAACGCTCCCGTGAGGTCCCTCTCGGCCTGCGTGAAATCGGTGCCCAGATGGCGGTAGTCGTAGGAGAGGATCTGCGGCGTGCTCGCCCGTGCCGCCGCCAGCGCCGACCGACGGGCATGCTCGGTGGCCTGGGACTGCACGAGCTGCCAGCCCAGCATCGAGGCGGTGGCGGTCAGGGCCACCGCCAGGACGGCGAGCGCCCACGTCCCCATCCGGCCCCGCACCCGGACCCGGTGGAGGACCGACCGTACCCGGCCGAGCCGACGGTGACGGGCCCGGTCCCGCTGCTCGCCCATCGTAGTCCGCCTCCTCATCCGACGAACTGCAGGTTCGAGGTGAGCCAGCGCCCGCCGACGCGCACGAGATCGACCTCGATGCGGTAGTGCCGCTGGGTGCCGTTCGGGTACGCGCTGTTGTGCACGGTGCTGTCCACGGCCAGCGCCACCTGGGCCGAGGTGGGGCCGTCGGAGACGATGCCGGCTTCGAGCACGCGGCCCTGCGAGACCGCCTTGTTCGTCGTGATCAGGCTCTTGAGCTGGCCGAGCTTGGCCTGGAAATCGGTACGGAAGGTGCCGGTGGCCCCGGCCATCACCTGGGTCAGGCCACCGTCGAGGCTGCGGTAGTCCAGCGTCGTGAAGTTCACCGCCTCCTGGCGGGCCGCCGAGAGGATCGCCTCGTGACGGGCGCTGACCGCCTGGGCCGCCCGCACCTGCCAGCCGAGCAGGCCGACCGCCGTCGCGGAGAGCACGACCACGAGGGCGAGCGACCACCGGGCCGGCCGGCCGGTACGGCCCGAGGGGCCGGTCACCACCGTCGGCTCGGTCAGCGGGCCAGCGGCCCGATCAACAGCCATTGCCACGACTCACCTCCGAGGAGCGCGTACTGTCCGCCTTGCGTCCCGAGCCAGAGCGGGCGACCATCGGGAGCGAAGACCTGGCCGGTCAGCGGGTCGTACCCGCCGACCAGCGCAGCGCTCCCCGCGGTCGGCGAGCTGGCCGCGGACGTGCTCGGCTGTCCCTGCAACGACCCACCACCCCCGGAGGTCACGCTCCCACCCGGTTGTGGGGCGTTCTGCGCGCCGCGCACGTCGATCAGGCTGCCCCGCGGCTCCGTGCAGCCGGCCGCGTCGTTGGTCGGGACCGGGGCGGTGTCCTGCGGGAGGCGGTGCACGGTGGCCTGGTACCCGCGGGTGCACGGTGGCGGGTTGTTGGCGTTGATCACCAGCCCGAAGTGAGCGGTCCCGTCGCCGGGGACCACGGTGAACCCGCCGTCGACCACGACCGGGTAGGTGATCAGGACCTGGCGGATGCCGGGGATGTGCACGACGGCCACCTGTGCCCCGGTGAGCAGGTTGCCGACGAGCTGGCCCAGGGCCGGGCCGTCGGCCTGCAGGAGACCCTGCACCTGGCCGGCGGCCTGGGGGCCCTGGTCGAGGATGGTACGGATGTTCGGGTCTGCGGTGCGCAGGGTTCCCGAGAGCAGTGCCAGGTCGTGCGCGAAGGACCGGATCGCCGGGCCCTGCGCGTTCTGGGTGCCGAGCACGGTGGCGCTCGAGCGCAGCAGCGCGACGGTCTGGGGGAGGTTCTCGTTCGCCGTGGTGAGCAGCGCGTTCCCGGCGTCGATGAGCCGCGCCAGGTCCGGACCCGTCCCGGCGAACCCCCGGCCGAGCTGGTCGATCACCGTGGTGAGGTTGGCACGGTTCACCGAGTTGACCAGCCGGTCCAGGTTCACCAGGACGGTGGTCACCGGCACCGGGGTCGCGGTGTCGGCCTGGAGGATCTCGCTGCGGTTCGACAGGTAGGGGGGTCCGGCGCGGCGCGGACGCAGGTCCACGTACTGCTCGCCGACCACCGAGCGGTCCTCGACCACCGCGCGGACGTCGGCCGGGATGCGTACCCCCGGGTCGATGCGCATGTCCACCCAGACACCGTTGACGGCCAGCCGCAGGCGCTCCACCCGTCCGACGGTCACGCCACGATAGGTCACCTCGGCGTTCGGGAAGATCCCTCCCGAGGAGGCGAAGTCCGCCGAGACGACGTACCCCTGGTGGAACAGCCAGCTGCCGAGGCCGACATAGCGGGCGCTGACCACGCTGATGCCGACGAGCGTGAGCACCACGAACGCGGCGAGCTGGACCTTGACGCGGCGACCGATCACACGTACCCCCCGACCAGCAGGGCCGCGAGGCCCGGGTCGTAGCCCGGGTCGCCGGTGGTGCGCGCGCTCACCCCGGACAGGCAGAGCGGCGGGCAGAACGCGCTCCCGCCGGATGTCCCGCTCGTCAGGGGCGGCACGGTGAGTGTGGGGGTCGGCAGCGGGAGGCCCGGCAGGGTCGGGACCGGGGTCGGGACCGAG
>JAJYSQ010000361.1 GCA_021793495.1 Actinomycetes bacterium | reverse complement strand
ACCCGACCAGGCCCGGCGCACCCTCAGCCCACCCGGGCGCACCCTCAGCCCACCTGGTGGAGCCAGCGCACCGGCGCACCATCACCGGCGTAGCGGAACGGCTCGAGCTCGTCGTCCCAGGGACCGCCCAGCAGCCGGTCGAGCTCGGCTCCCAGCCCGTCCGAGCCCATCGGACCCTCCAGCGCGGCACGCAGCCGCTGCTCGGGCAGGAGGATGTCCCCGGTGCTTCCGATCAGGGCGTGAAACATCCCCAGAGTCGGGGTGTAGGAGAACCGGGCACCCTCGACCTCGGCAGCCGGGTCCTCGGTGACCTCGAACCGCAGCCGGGCCCAGCCGCGCAAGGCCGAGGCGATCCGGGCGGCCGTGCCTGCCGCCCCTTGCCAGCACACCTCGGCTCGCAACGTCCCCGCCTCGGCCGGCTGCGGCGACCAGTCCAGGTCCACGGGCATACCAAGGACACCGGCCAGCGCCCACTGGACGTGCGGAGCAAGCGCCGGCGGTGCGGCATGAACATAGACGACGCCGTGGGTGGTCACCGGGATCCTCCTGGGGTGGCTCGAGCTGTCGGCGAGAAGCGCCTTCCCCAGCGACCTCACCGGCCGTGCCACCTGCCTGGACGATCGCGGCGGCCCACCACGGGCACCGGATCACACGCGTGTCATTGTGCACCACAACGCGGGGCGGTACCAGCAGCGTGGGCACAGCACGGCCGATCACGACCCCAGGGCAGCCTCGTACACGTCGACGGTGCGTCGGGCCACCGTCTCCCAGCCGAACTCGCGGACGGCACGTACCCGACCGGCGGCACCCATCCTCCGTGCCCGGTCGGGATCGGCGAGCAGCTCGGTGATCCCTCGCGCCAGGCCGCGCTCGAACGCCTCGGGGCGCTGCGGGTCGTAGGCGACGAGCAGGCCGGTGCGGCCGTCCTCGACGACCTCCGGGATGCCCCCGACCGCGCTGGCGACCACCGGTGTTGCGCAGGCCATGGCTTCGAGGTTGACGATCCCCAAGGGCTCGTACACCGACGGGCAGGCGAACACCGTCGCGTGGCTGAACAACGCCACCAGGTCCTCGCGAGCGACCATCTGGTCCAACCAGATGACCGGGTCTCTCCGGCTGCGGCGCAGCTGGTCGACCTCGCGAGCCGTCTGCTCGGCGATCTCCGGGGTGTCCGGCGCTCCCGCAGCCAGCACCAGCGCGACCCCGTCGGGCAGCTCGTGAGCGGCCGCCAGCAGGTGGGCCAGCCCCTTCTGCCGGGTGATGCGGCCCACGAACAGCACGTACGGCAGCTGCGGGTCGACCCCGAGCCGGGCCACCACGTCCGGCGCGTCCACCGGCGCGTACAGCTCGGGGTCGATCCCGTTGTGCACGACGTGCACGCGCGCCGGGTCAAGCTCCGGGTAGCAGGCCAGGACGTCGTGGCGCATCCCGACGCTCACCGCGATCACCGCGTCCGCACCGGTGAAGACCAGCCGCTCCACGAAGCTGGACACGGCGTACCCCCCGCCGAGCTGCTCTGCCTTCCAGGGGCGCAGCGGTTCCAGGCTGTGCGCGGTCACCACGTGCGGACGCCCGGACACCAGGTGGTCCAGGTGCCCCGCGAAGTTGGTGTACCAGGTGTGGGAGTGCACCAGGTCAGGTCCGGAGCCGTCGGTGCGACCGGATCGGCCAGCGGCCAGGGCCGCGGCCATGCGCAGGTCCACCGAGAGGGTTCCCAGGGCGGCGTTCGCCGAGGCGAGCTCGGGATCGGGGACGTAGGCCGACACCTCGCGCCGCGCCGCCCCGAAGCAGTGCACGTCCACATCGACCAGTCGGCGCAGGTGCTGGACCAGGAAGTCGACGTGGACCCCGGCTCCGCCGTAGACCTCCGGGGGGTACTCGCGGGTCAGCAGGGCGACGCGCATGCGCGCACCCTAACCCGAGCCGCCTGCCGTGTACGTCGTCACCGGGCCTGGTTCGTCCGGCAACCGGTACTCGCACGGTGGTACTAGGGTGCGAGCCGTGGGCGAGGACACCCGCGGGGCGGCGAGCGCTCTGGGCATCGTGCTGGCCGGCGGGGAGGGCAAACGCCTGATGCCGCTGACCGCCGACCGGGCCAAGCCGGCGGTCCCGTTCGCCGGGCAGTACCGGTTGATCGACTTCGTCCTGTCCAACCTGGTCAGCGGCGGCTTCCGTCGACTGGCCGTGCTCACCCAGTACAAGTCGCACTCGCTGGACCTGCACGTCACCCGGACCTGGCGGATGTCGGCGTTCACCGGGGACTACGTGACCCCGGTGCCAGCTCAGCAGCGGCTCGGCCCCCGGTGGTTCACCGGCAGCGCCGATGCGATCTTCCAGAGCCTGAACCTGGTGCACGACGAGCAGCCGGAGCACATCCTGGTGTTCGGCGCCGACCACGTGTACCGGATGGACCCCGCGCAGATGCTCGCCCAGCACGTGCAGTCCTCGGCCGGCGTCACGGTTGCCGGGATCCGCGTGCCCACAGCAGAGGCTGGTGGCTTCGGGATCATCGAGGCAGCCGAGGACGGTCGGACGATCACGCGCTTCCTCGAGAAGCCAGCGACCCCCCCGACGATCCCGGGAGACCCGGAGCACTGTTACGCCTCGATGGGTAACTACGTCTTCACCACGCAGGTGCTGATCGACGCCTTACGGGCCGACGCGACCGCGGACGGCTCCCGGCATGACATGGGCGGAGACATCATCCCGCGGATGACCGCCGAAGGATCAGCACAGGTGTACGACTTCTCGACCAACGTGGTGCCAGGGGCCACCGAGCGGGACCGCGGGTACTGGCGGGACGTCGGCACGCTGGACTCGTACTACGAGGCCCACATGGACCTCGTCTCGATCCACCCGATCTTCAACTTGTACAACCGGACCTGGCCGATCTTCACCCTGCTGCCGCAGTCCCCGCCGGCGAAGTTCGTGGAGGGGGGCGCGGCCCACGAGTCCCTGGTGGGCAACGGCAGCATCATCAGCGGTGGCCTGGTCGACCACTCGGTGCTGTCTCCCAACGTCACCGTCCTGGACCGGGCCCGGGTCGAGGAGTCCGTCGTCATGTCCGGTGCGGTGATCGGCCCCGCAGCGGTGGTTCGCCGCGCGATCCTGGACAAGAACGTCATGGTCCCCGATCTG
>JAJYSQ010000360.1 GCA_021793495.1 Actinomycetes bacterium | reverse complement strand
CCGCCACCGCCAGGGTGGACAGGACCAGCCGCCGACGCACTCCCCTTCCTCGCGGCCGGTTCCGGTCAGTCCCGCTCGAAGCGGAAACCGACCCCGCGCACGGTGCTGATGTAGCGGGGGTTGGTGGCGTCATCGCCCAGCTTCTTGCGCAACCAGGACACGTGCATGTCCAGGGTCTTCGTCGACCCCCACCACGCCGTGTCCCACACCTCGCGCATCAGCTGCTCGCGGGTGACGACCTTCCCGGAGTCGCGCAGCAGCACACGCAGCAGGTCGAACTCCTTCGCGGTCAGGTTGAGCTCGTTCTCCCCCACCCAGGCCCGATGGCTCTCCACATCGATGCGCACCCCCTGGACCCCGGGCGTCGCGTCCGTGGTGCCCCGGCGCAGCAGCGCCCGGACCCGGGCGAGCAGCTCGGCGAGCCGGAACGGCTTGGTCACGTAGTCGTCGGCCCCGGCGTCCAGCCCGACCACGGTGTCGACCTCGTCGGCCCGGGCGGTGAGCACCAGCACCGGCAGGGTGTGCCCCTCGGAACGCAGCCGCCGGCACACCTCGAGCCCGTCCATGCCGGGCAGGCCGATGTCCAGCACGGCCAGGTCGAACCCGCCAGCCGACGCCAGGTCATAGGCGCTCGCCCCGTCCTCGCGCACCTCCACGTCGTGCCCCTCGCGGCGCAGGGCCCGGGCCAACGGGTCGGAGATGGCCTGGTCGTCCTCGGCCAGCAGCACTCGCGTCATGGACGCATCGTAGGACCGCAAAGGCTCGGCACGGGACCCCCACGCCGTCCAGGGCCGGACGGGTCTGGTCCGCGGGTCAGACCGGGGTCACCCCGTGGCGTCGGCGGGAGAAGGAGCGGTCCTTGCCGCGAGCCGCGTCCAGCCGGGCGAGCAGCTCGTCGCGCAGGGCGTGGGGCTCGACCACCGCGTCCACCACCAGCTCGGAGGCCAACCGGACGATGTCGATGTCGGCCTCGTACTCCGCGCGCAGCCCGGCGACGTACTCCTCCCGCTCGCCCAGGTCGTCGATCGCCGCGATCTTGTTGGCATATACCGCGTTGACCGCCGCCTCCGCGCCCATGACCGCGATCTTCGCCGTGGGCAAGGCGATGGTGGCATCGGGGGCGAAGCCCGGCCCGGCCATCGCGTACAGCCCAGCTCCGTAGGCCTTGCGCACGATCACCGAGAACTTCGGCACGGTCGCCTCGCTGACCGCCGAGATCAGCTTGGCGCCATGGCGGATGATGCCCTGGCGCTCGACCGCGGAGCCGACCATGAACCCCGGGACGTCGGCCAGGAACACCAGCGGGAGGTTGAACGCGTCGGCCAGCTGGATGAAACGGGCCGCCTTGTCCGCGGAGTCGACGAACAGCACTCCACCCTTGAACAGCGGGTTGTTGGCGACCACGCCGATCGGCTGCCCGGCCAGCCGGGCGAACCCGACCGTCACCTCCCGGGCCCACAGCGCGTGGATCTCGAAGAACGACCCGGCGTCGACCAGGCCGCGCACGAGACGGCGCATGTCGAAAGCCCGCCGCTCGTTGGTCGGGACGAGCGCCGCCAGGTCGATCGGCTCGGGCTCGTCCGCCCCGGCTACCGGCGGCTGCCCAGTCCAGCTGCTCGGCAGGTAGGACAGGTACCGGCGTACCACGTCCAACGCCTCTGGCTCGGTGGTGACCAGGAAGTGCCCCACCCCGGACTCGCTGCAGTGCATCCGGGCCCCGCCCATCTCCTCCAGGGTGGTGCGCTCCCCGGTGACCATCTCGACCATCCGGTCCGAACCCAGGTACATCGAGGCGTTCCCCTCGACCATCACCACGACATCGGCGAACGCCGGGATGTAGGCTCCGCCGGCCGCGCTCGGGCCGAACAACGCACAGACCTGCGGGATGGACCCGGAGGCCCGCACCTGGGAGTGGAAGATCCGCCCCGCCCCCCGCCGACCCGGGAACAAGTCGACCTGGTCGGTGATCCGCGCGCCGGCCGAGTCGACCAGGTAGACCATCGGCACACCGGTCCGGTACGCCACCTCGATGATCCGGATGATCTTCTCCACGGTGCGGGCACCCCACGAGCCGGCCTTGACCGTCGAGTCGTTCGCCATCAAGGCGACCCGTCGGCCGTCGATCCGTGCGGTGCCCGTGATCACCCCGTCGGCCGGCAGGTCGGCGGCCTCCGCGTTGGCCAGCAGCCCGTCCTCGACCAAGGAGCCGGGGTCGACCAGCAGCCCGATGCGCTCGCGGGCGAACAGCTTGCCACGCACGGCGTTCGCCTCGTGGTAACGCCGCATGCCGCCGAGCAGCACCCGGTCCCGTCGGGCGGCGAGGTCGGGCCGGCCTGGAGTGGTGGCGGTCATGCGGGCTCCTGGACTGGTCGGTACGGTGACGTCCGGGCCACGATCCTTGGCTGGCCCGGGCCAGGGACGTACGCCTCGCGGGAGGTGTGGTCCGACGCTGGGACGCTATCCGACGCGGCGGCCACCAGGCGACGACCCCGTAGGCCCAGACCAGACCAGACCAGACCCGACAGGAGCCCGACCATGGTCCGCACGACACCTCGAACCCCGGCGCAGGACCGCTGGCGCGCGGAGCTGGCCGCGTGGACGATCGAGCCCGAGATCCTCGCGGTGGCGGTCGAGGACCCGTGGGTGCTGCCGGTGGAGCTGTTCCGGGTCGAGGCGGTGACCGCCGGCACGGACCCGCCCCCGGCGCCCACGCCGTCACGCCGGCGCGCCCTGGAGGTGCTGCCTGCCGGGGGGACGGTGCTCGATGTCGGGTGCGGCGGCGGGCGGGCCGGGCTCGCGCTGGTCCCGCCGGCCGGCCACCTGGTCGGGGTGGACGGCTCCGCCGAGATGCTGGCCGCCTTCGCCGCGACCTGCCAGGGGCTCGACGTGCCGGTGACCACGTACCGAGGCAGCTGGCCCCAGGTGGCCGACCAGGTACCGGTCGCCGACCTGGTGGTCAGCCACAACGTCGCCTACAACGTCGCCGACCTGTCGGCGTTCGCCCGGGCCCTGAGCGGGCACAGCACGACCCGGGTCGTGCTGGAGATCACCGCACGGCACCCCATCGCGTGGATGGGCCCACTGTGGGCCGCGGTCCACGGCGTGCGCCGGCCGGTGGGCCCGGACGCCGACCTGGTGGCCGAGG
>JAJYSQ010000001.1 GCA_021793495.1 Actinomycetes bacterium | reverse complement strand
ATCTGCAGCATGACCCGGTGTCCGGCTGCGGCCGCGACCTCGGCGATGCCCACGCCCATCGTGCCGGCACCGACCACCCCGATGAACCGGCCGCGGTCGATCGCCACCGCTCGGTCGGGCACGGTGGCTCCTCGGGGGACGCTGGTACGGTGATCCGCACACCGAGGCGACCGATCGTTCGGTCGTCGACGGCGGTGGGTAGTCAATGTCGACCGGGGCGGGTTGTCAAGGCCGGCCCGGCGGGCTCGTGCGCACCCGAGGTGATCCGTGACCCAGACCCACGCTCCCGGCCAGACCCAGCACCCGTTCCTCGCCCAGCATGCACCGACCCTGGCCCGAGCGGTCCAGGCGTGCGCCGAGCGAGGGTTCTGGACGCCCTACCCGGAGTCACCCAGCCCCCGGGTGTACGGCGCGGACGCCGCCGCAGCCGGGCAGGCAGCCTTCGAGGCGCTGCTGGATCGGCCGTTCGACCTCGCCCAGCCCGGTACCGCCGGCTCGGTGGCCACCGAGCGCTCACCGTACGGGATGGCGCTGGACGTCTCCTACCCGCGGGTCCGGCCGGGCACGGTGGACGCGCTGCTCGATGCCGCACGTGCCGGAATGCCCGCGTGGCGCGATGCCGGGCCGGCCACCCGGGCCGGGGTGGCGTTGGAGATCCTCGCCCGGCTGAACGTGGCGAGCTTCACGATGGCGCACGCGGTGATGCACACCACCGGGCAGCCGTTCGTGATGGCCTTCCAGGCCGGCGGTCCCCAGGCTCAGGACCGCGGGCTGGAGGCCGTGGCGTACGCCTACCAGGAGATGACTCGGGTGCCTGCGGTGGCGTACTGGGAGAAGCCGACCTCGCGCGGCGAGCCCATCCGGACGAGCACGACGTTCACCGTGATCCCCCGGGGGGTCGGGCTGGTGATCGGGTGCACCACGTTCCCCACCTGGAACTCCTACCCCGGGCTGTTCGCGAGCCTGGTCACCGGCAACGCGGTGGTGGTCAAGCCGCACCCGGGATCGGTGCTGCCGCTGGCACTGACCGTACGGACCGCCCGCGAGGTGCTCGCCGAGGCTGGATTCGACCCGAACCTGGTCACCCTGGCTGCCGAGGACCCCGCCGACCGGCTGGCCAGCGTGCTGGCGACCCGGTCGGAGACCGCGATCGTGGACTTCACCGGCTCCTCTGCGTACGGCCAGTGGCTCCAGGAGCACGCCCGGGGTGCCGTGGTCTACACCGAGACCTCCGGAGTCAACACGGTCGTCGTCGACTCGACCGACGACCTGGCCGGGATGGCCGCGAACATCGCGTTCTCCCTGACCCTGTACTCCGGGCAGATGTGCACCACCCCGCAGGACATCTTCATCCCCGCCGGGGGGATCGCAACCGAGTCGGGGCACCGCACCGTCGACGAGGTCGTCGAGGCGATCAGCGGCGCGATCCGCCGGCTGACCGAGGACGCCGCGCGGGCCGTGGAGCTGCTCGGTGCGGTGGTCAACGACTCGGTGCTGGCCCGGCTGGAGACGGCTGGTACCACCGGACGGGTCGCGCTGGCTTCGCGACGGATCGTGCACCCGAGCTGGCCGCAGGCGGTGGTCCGCACCCCGGCGCTGGTGGTGCTGGAGGCCGCGGACGAGGCACGGTACGCCAGCGAGTGCTTCGGCCCGGTCTCCTACCTGGTGACCACCGGCTCGACCCAGGAGTCCCTGGCGATCATGACCCGAACGGTGCGCGAGCACGGGGGGATGACCGCGTCGGTCTACTCGACGGACCCGGCGGTGCTGCAGTCCGCACGGCAGGCCGCGCTCGAGGCCGGGGTGGCACTGTCGGTGAACCTGACCGACGGGGTGTACGTCAACCAGTCCGCCGCCTTCTCGGACTTCCACGGCACCGGGGCCAACCCGGCGGCGAACGCGTCGTTGACCGACGCGGCGTTCGTCACCGGGCGGTTCCGGGTGGTCGGGGTCCGCCAGCACGTCGCTGCGCCCGAGGAGTGAGACCCGAGGCGTCCGGGTCCGACCGGGCCAGCGCGATCGCCCGGCGCATCGACGCGCGGGCCCGAGGGCGGTCCCGGGCGTCGTCGTACGCCAGCCCCAGCCGGAACCATGCCCGCCAGTCCTCGGGACATTCCTGGACCTGGTCGCGCCACCGGGTGAACTCGGCGTCAGCTGCGGACCGGTCAGCCGTCCGGTCCGCCACCGGGTCGGCACCGTCCGTGCGCGGCGGGCGAACCGGCAGGGCACCCTCGCCCTCCAGCCGGCGAGCCAGGCGCTGGGTGGCGAGCCCGAAACCGATCTCCCGGACCAGTACCCACGCCCCGACCAGGGGGAACACGGCAACCCCGATGCCGAGAGCCACGAACGCCGGACGGCCGTCGCGGATGAACGCCACCGCGAACTGCCCGACCAGCAGCAGGTAGAAGACCAGGACCACGGCAAGGATCAGCGCCACGGTACGGGCACGCACGTCCGACTCTCCTTCGGTGAGGCGGTGGGCCGGCAGGCACGACGAGACGGCGTACCTGCCGGATGGGGGGTCAGACCCCGAGCAGCTGGTCCAGCCCCACGGTCAACCCTGGGTGCTCACCGACCCGACGCACCGCCAGCAGCGCTCCCGGGACGAACCCGGAACGGTCGATGGAGTCGTGGCGCACGGTCAGCGTCTCCCCCGGGCCGCCGAACTGGACCTCATGGTGGGCGAGCAGCCCGGGTAGCCGGATCGAGTGCACCGGCACCCCCTCCACCCGGGCCCCCCGGGCGCCGTCGAGCCCGGACCGGGTGCCGTCACCGGCCACCCGCCGGCCGGACCGAGACCACTCGTCGGCGATCACGGCCGCGGTGCGCCGCGCCGTACCGCTCGGGGCGTCCACCTTCTGCGCATGATGTCGCTCGATGATCTCCGCGGTGTCGAAGAAGCGGGCCGCAGCAGCGGCGAAGCGCATCATCAGGACCGCCCCGAGGCTGAAGTTCGGCACCACCAGCACCTCGAGGGGCTGGTGGCCCGGTGCAGCCGGCGCGCGCAGCTGGGCTTCCCACCGGGACAGCATCGACGCGTCCATGCCGCTCGTGCCGACGACCACGTGCACTCCGTGCTGCAGGCACCACGCCACGTTGGCCCCGACCGACTCCGGCCCGGTCACGTCCACGGCGACCTGGACCCCGGCGCGCGTCAGCTCGTCTCGCGGGTCCGTCGCCCCGACCCGGGCCACGAGCTCGAGGTCGTCGGCCGCGGCGACCGCGGCGCTGAGCACGCTGCCCAGCCGCCCATGCCCACCGAACACCACGACCCGTCGGCCTCGCCCGTCCACGCTGCCGATGCCCCTACCCGACCGTGAACTCTCGGTTTGCCTCGAACGGGCCGATGACCGCCAGGCTCGGAGTGGCCGCGAGGAGCTCCGCGGCCACCGTGCGCACATCGTCGAGGCTGACCGCGTCGATGCGGGCCAGCAGCTCGTCCACGCCGAGCAGCTCACCGTGCACGAGCTCGGCCTTGCCGAGCCGGCTCATCCGCGACCCGGTGTCTTCCAGCCCCAGCACCAGGGAGCCGCGCATCTGCCCCTGCCCGCGAGCCAGCTCCTCGGCGGTGATCCCCTGCTGGCCGACCGCGGCCAGCTGTTCGGCGCACAACGAGACGACCTGGTCGACCTTGCCTGGGAGGCAGCCGGCGTAGACGCCGAAGACCCCGGTGCCGGCGTACTGCGTGCTGTAGGAGAACACCGAGTAGGCCAGGCCGCGCTTCTCCCGTACCTCCTGGAACAGACGGGAGGACATCCCCCCGCCCAAGGCCGCATTGAGCGCGCCGAGGGCGAAGCGCCGGTCGTCGTCCCGACCCACCCCGGGCACGCCGAGGACCAGGTTGGCCTGCTCGGTGCGCCGAGGTACCACCTGGTGGCGACGGGCGGCCCGCCGACCCCGGGCCAGCTCGGACCGCGGCCGGGCCGGCCGGGCATCGGAGTCCAGCAGCCCGGTCGGGACGAAGGCGGCACGGACCAGGCGGACCACGGCGGCGTGCTCGACGCTACCGGCGACGGCCACCACCATCCGCTCCGGCCGGTACCGGCGTCGGAAGTGACCGGCGATGCCCCCCCGGGTCAACGCGTTGATCGAGGCGACCGTGCCGAGCACCGGCCGGCCGAGAGGTGCGTCGCCGAACAGCAGCGCGGCGAACTCGTCGTGCACGGCGTCGGCCGGGTCGTCGTCGTGCATCGCGATCTCTTCGAGGATCACCCCACGCTCGGCCTCCACGTCCTCCGCGGCGATCGTCGAGGAGGTGATCAGGTCGGTCAGCACGTCGATGGCCAGGGGCAGGTCCTTGTCCAGGACCCGGGCGTAGTAGCAGGTGTACTCCTTGGTGGTGAACGCGTTGAGCTCACCACCAACCGCGTCCAGCGCCGCGGAGATGTCCAGGGCGGTTCGCCGACGGGTGCCCTTGAACAGCAGGTGCTCCAAGAAGTGTGAGGCTCCGGCCAACGAGGGGACCTCGTCAGCCGAGCCCACGCCCACCCAGATGCCGAAGGCCACCGAGCGCACCCCCGAGACCGACTCGGTGATCACCCGCAGGCCCCCGGGCAGCACGGTACGGCGTACCGGCCCTGCTCCGGCGTCTCCCCGGAGCAGGGTACGGGTGCTACCCACCGGCTGGTCGGCGGCGACGAGCCGCACGCTCACTCGGCGGCGCCTGCTCCGGCGGAGTCGACCACCGGGGCCAGGGAGAGCTTGCCCCGGGCATCGACCTCGGCGATCTCGACCTGCAGCTTGTCGCCCACCTTGACCACGTCCTCGACGTTGTCCACCCGCTTGCCGCCGCTGATCTTGCGCAGCTGGGAGATGTGCAGCAGCCCGTCCCGGCCGGGGACGAGCGAGACGAACGCCCCGAAGGCCGTCGTCTTGACCACGGTGCCGAGGTACCGTTCGCCGACCTCGGGCATCGTGGGGTTGGCGATCCCGTTCACCATGGACCGGGCCGCTTCGGCGGAGCTGGCGTCGACCGCGCCGATGTAGATGGTGCCGTCATCCTCCACCGTGATGCTGGCGCCGGTCTCCTCCTGGATCGAGTTGATCATCTTGCCCTTGGGACCGATGACCTCGCCGATCTTGTCGACGGGGATCTTCACGGTGAGGATGCGCGGGGCGTGCACACTCATCTCGTCGGGCCCGTCGATCGCCTCCAGCATGACGCCGAGGATGTGCAGCCGGGCCTCGCGTGCCTGCTGCAGCGCCTCGGCAAGCACCGAGGCCGGGATCCCGTCGAGCTTGGTGTCCAGCTGCAGGGCGGTCACGAACTCCTTCGTGCCGGCCACCTTGAAGTCCATGTCGCCGTACGCGTCCTCGGCACCCAGGATGTCGGTGAGCGCCACGTAGTGCGGGTGGCCATCGACCACGTCCGAGATCAGCCCCATCGCGATGCCGGCGACCGGTGCCCGTAGCGGCACCCCGGCGTTCAGCAACGACATCGTCGCGGCGCACACCGATCCCATGGAGGTCGAGCCGTTGGAGCCCAGCGCCTCGGAAACCTGGCGGATGGCGTACGGGAACTCCTCGCGGGCTGGCAGCACCGGCAGCAGCGCCCGCTCGACGAGCGCCCCGTGGCCGATCTCCCGCCGCTTCGGCGACCCGACCCGCCCGGTCTCCCCGGTGGAGTACGGCGGGAAGTTGTAGTTGTGCATGAACCGGCGGGTCCGCTCCGGGGCCAGGGTGTCCAGCATCTGCTCCATGCGCAGCATGTTCAGCGTGGTCACCCCGAGGATCTGGGTCTCCCCACGCTCGAACAGCGCCGAGCCGTGGACCCGCGGGAGCACGTCGACCTCGGCGGACAACGGCCGGATGTCACGCACCCCGCGTCCATCGATGCGCACCTTGTCACGCAGCACCCGGGCTCGGACCAGCTTCTTGGTCAGCCCGCGCAGCGCCCCGGCGATCTCCTGCTCGCGACCCTCGAACGCCTCACCGAGGACCTCGGCGCACCGCTCCTTCACCTGGTCGAGGTCGGTCTCCCGCTCCTGCTTTCCCGAGACCGCCAGCGCCGCGGCCAGCTGGTCGGAGACCGCGTCAGCCACCGCGTCGTACACGTCCTGACCGTACTCGAGGAATACCGGGAACTGCCCCGTCGGCTTGGCCGCCTTGTCCGCGACCTCCTGCTGGGCCTGGCACACCGTGCGGATGAACGGCTTCGCGGCCTCCAGCCCGGCGGCGACGACCTCCTCGGTCGGGGCCACCGCGCCCCCGGCGACCAGCCCGATCGTCGCCGGGGTGGCTTCCGCCTCGACCATCATGATCGCCACGTCACCGTCGGGCAGCACGCGTCCGGCCACCACCATGTCGAACACCGCGTGCTCCAGCTCGCTGTACGTCGGGAAGCCGACCCAGTGCCCGTCGATCAGCGCGACCCGAACCCCACCGATCGGACCGGAGAACGGCAGCCCGGCGAGCTGGGTGGACAGCGACGCGGCATTGATGGCCACCACGTCGTACAGGTGGTCAGGGTCCAGCGCCATGACCGTGCCGACGATCTGGATCTCGTTGCGCAGACCCTTCGCGAACGACGGGCGCAACGGCCGGTCGATCAACCGGCAGGTCAGGATCGCGTCCTCGGAGGGCCGGCCCTCCCGGCGGAAGAACGACCCAGGGATCCGGCCGACCGCGTACATCCGCTCCTCGATGTCGACGGTGAGCGGGAAGAAGTCGAGCTGGTTCTTGGGGCGCTTCGACACCGTGGTCGCCGAGAGCACCACCGTCTCGTCGTCCAAGTAGGCCACGGCGGATCCGGCGGCCTGCTGGGCAAGCCGGCCGGTCTCGAAGCGCAGCCGGCGAGTACCGAAACGACCGTTGTCGATCACGGCCTCGGCAGAAACCATCTGGGGACCCTCCACGGGTCGCCTCCTGTTGACCTCGGGGACCCGGTCTGCCGGGTCCTCGGTGGGGACGACGCGAGGGCCGCACCGGCAGGCGCTGCCGGTCTTCGATCGAGGCCGCCGGGATCGCCTCCCGTACTGGGGAGCACCGCGCCCGACGGTCACTACCGAGGACCGGCCTTGGCCGGAGGGTTCCTCGCGCCTGTCGTGGCCCCGGCGGGGCCACGGCGGGGGCCGGTTGCATCGACTCGCCGCCGGTGCAACCGGGGGCGAGCCTCGTTCGAGGCCGCCCCCGACGTCGACTAGCGACGCAGCCCGAGCCGCTCGATCAGCGAGCGGTAGCGGGCGATGTCCGTGCGCGACAGGTACTGCAGGAGCCGACGCCGTCGGCCGACCAGCAGCAGCAGCCCACGACGACTGTGGTGATCGTGCTTGTGAAACTTCAGGTGCTCGGTCAGGTCGGCGATCCGCTTGCTCAGCAGCGCGATCTGGACCTCGGGAGAGCCGGTGTCCCGGTCCCGGGTGGCGTACTCGGTGAGGATCTGGGTCTTGGTGGCGGTGTCGAGCGGCACAGGACTCCTGTTCGTTCGCGCTGGTGAGCGCCCCGGTCGTGCCCACGGGGCATGACGAACCCACGCCGCCGAAGCGGTGCAGCCACGGTAGCAGCACGTCGGCGGCTCGGCCGAATCCGCGTACCGGGTACCCCGTCGGTCCACCCCGGTGGGCTGCACCAGTGGCGGCTACCGCAGCGGAGCACCGGCCAGCACAAGCCGGGCAGCCTCGACGTCCCGGCCCATCTGGGCGATCAGCCCATCGACGTCGGCGAACCGCTGCATCCCGCGCAGCCGCTCGACCAGCTCGATGGCGACCGGCTCGCCGTACAGCTCGAGGTCGTCGCGGTCGAGCACGTACGCCTCGACCTGACGCCGCTGCCCGTCGAACGTCGGGTTGGATCCGACCGACACCGCCGCCGGCAGCTGCTGGCCGTCGGCGCGCACCAGCCATCCGGCGTACACCCCGTCGGCGGGGATCGCCTGACCCTGGAGGTCCACGAGGTTGGCCGTCGGGTACCCGAGTCGATGACCACGCCGGTCCCCTTGGACGACCACCCCTTCCACCCGGGGGGGACGCCCCAGGACACGTCCGGCGGACTGCACGTCACCCTCGGCGATCCGGGCCCGGATCCAGGTGGAGGAGGACACCGGCGGCGAGCCATGGCCCGGCGAGGCCGGCACCACCGGGGGTTGTGCCGGGGGTGATTCGACCGTGACCAGGCCGAGCCCCTCGACATCGAAGCCGAACCGCTCGCCGTACGCGGTCAACGCGGCGAGGTCTCCGACCGCCCGGTGGCCGAAGCGGAAGTTCTCCCCCACCACGACCGCCCGGGCGTGCAGCCGGTCGACCAGGATGCGCTCGACGAACTCCTGAGCCGACCAGTGGGCCATCTGCTCGTCGAACGCCAGGACCAGGGTCGCGTCCACCCCGAGCGCGTCGAACAGGTCCAGCCGGCGAGCCAGGGAGCTCAAGGCCGGCGGCGAGCCGACGGGGCGGACCACGGCGTCCGGGTGCGGGTCGAAGGTGACCACGACGGCCGGCAGCCGGCTGGCTCGGGCCAGGGACCGTGCACGAGCGATGATCGCCTGGTGCCCGCGGTGCACCCCGTCGAACACCCCGATCGTCACCACGCTCGGACCGAACCCCTCGGGCACCTGACCCGGTCCCCACCACCGCATCATGCCGACCTCCTCGATGACTCACGGCTCGCTCGCGGGCTGCCGGCCGGTGCCCAGCTGCCCGATCTCCCGACGTTGTCACGATCCAGCACCGCATCAGCCCAGCACCGCATCAGCCCAGCACCGCATCAGCCCAGCACCGCAAGAGGACGGACACCGTCGGGATGGACCTCGGCGATCGCCACCAGGGAGCCGTCCGGAGCGTACGCGGCGACCGTACCGGTCGGTGCATACCCGGTACCGGTCAGGCGGACGCCATGACGCAGCCGAGACGCCTCGTCGGCATCGAGCAGCAACGACGGCAGCACTCGCCGGGCCGCATCCGGCATCGGCAGCAGCGCCGTCGGCACGCCGGCCGACCCGAGATCCACCGCGTCGGCCACGGTGAACGTGCCCACCCGCGTCCGACGCAGCGACGTCAGGTGGCCGCCCACGCCGAGACCTGCCCCCAGGTCGCGAGCCAGGGCCCGGACGTACGTCCCGGAGCTCACGGTGGTCGTCACGTCCAGGTCCACCATCCCGCGCGCCTGTGCCGGGTGCCGTACGTCGACCACGGTGAATGAGGAGACCAGGACGCGACGGGGGGCCAGCGACACGGACTGCCCGGCGCGCACCCGCTCGTATGCCCGACGTCCGTTCACCTTCACCGCGCTGACGGAGGAGGGGACCTGGTCGATCGGACCGGTCAGCCCGGCCATCATGCTGCGGATGCGACCCTCGTCCAGCCCCGTGGCCGGGGCCCCACCGGTGGGTTGACCCTCGGCATCGTCCGTGGTCGTGGAGGCGCCCAGCCGGATCGTGGCCTGGTACTCCTTGTCCATGCCGCCGACGTACCCGAGCAGCCGGGTGGCCCGCCCCACGGCGAGGACCAGCACGCCCGTGGCCATCGGATCCAGCGTGCCACCGTGACCGACCCGACGGGTCTGCCGATCACGACGTACCTGGGCGACCACGTCGTGCGAGGTCAACCCCCCGGGCTTGTCGACGACCAGCAGCCCCTCGGTGGGCTCACGGGCGCTCGCCGGCATCAGCGTGCAACCCCCGGCTCGTCCTGGCCCGGCTCGTCCTGGCCCGGCTCGTCCTCCCCCGGCTCGTCCTCCCCCGGTGGTCGGCGGTACGGGTCGGGCTCCCCTGCGTATACCGCGCCGGCCGCCTGGGCCGCGACCCGTGCGTCGTCGTGCGCCGCCACGACCAGCAGGTCCTCGATGTGCCGTGCCGTCTCGGGCAGGGCATCAGGGATGAACTCCAGCGTGGGGGTCAGTCGGAGTCCGGTCTGGCGTCCGACCTCCGAACGGACGACCCCCTTGGCGCTCTCCAGAGCCAGTGCGGAGGCTGCTCGGTCCGCCTCGTCCCCGTACACGGTGTAGAAGACAGCCGCGTGCTGCAGGTCACCCGTGACCCGCACCTCGGTGACGGTCACGAAGCCGAGCCTCGGGTCCTTCACCCTGGTCTCCAGGGTCTGGGCGACGACGATCCGGATCCGGTCCGCCAATCGGCTGGCACGGGTAGACAGCGCCATCGTTCCTCACTCTCCTCGGGACCTCGCCGGGCGACGGGATCGTTGCGCGGTCGAACCCACCACCGCCGGCTCACCCTGGTGGGACGACGCGCTACTCGTCCTCGTCAGAGAAGACCCGCCGGTGCGCCGAGAGCACGACCAGCTCGGGACGCTCGGCGACCGCGTGCTCGCACTGTTCCAGGACCTCGACGACATGGGACGGGTCGTCGCCGACCAACCCGACGCCGATCAGCACCCGCCGGTGCAGGTCCTGGTAGCCGACCTCACCGGTGCTTACCTTGTACTGGCGTACCAGCTGAGCGAGGACAGGCCGGACCACCGCGCGCTTCGCCTTCAACGAGTGCACGTCACCGAGCAGCAGGTCCAGGCGCAACGTCCCCACGACCATCGCCGGTCCCTGCTTCCCTCCGGTCGACCTACCTCGGCTCAGGACCGGGGCTTCTCGCGCATCTCGTACGTCTCGATCACGTCACCTACCTTGATGTCGTTGTACGAGCCGAGCCCGATTCCGCACTCGAAGCCTTCGCGCACCTCGGTCGTGTCCTCCTTGAAGCGGCGCAGGGTGTCGATCGAGACATTCTCGGCGACCACGACCCCGTCGCGGACCAACCGCGCCTTGGCGTGACGGCGGATCTCTCCAGAACGCACCATCGCCCCAGCGATGTTGCCGAACTTGCTGGACCGGAAGATCTCGCGGATCTCCGCCGAGCCCAGCGACACCTCCTCGAACTCCGGCTTGAGCATGCCCTTCAGGGCGTTCTCGACGTCCTCGATCGCCTGGTAGATCACCGAGTAGTACCGAACGTCGATGCCCTCGCGCTCGGCCAGATCCCTGGCCTTGCCCTCCGGCCGCACGTTGAACCCCATCACGACCGCGTCGGAGGCCGAAGCCAGCGTGATGTCGTTCTCGGTGATCGCCCCGACTCCACGGTGGATCACCCGGAGGTCGACCCCCTCACCCACGTCGATCTTGAGCAGCGCGTCCTCCAGCGCCTCCACGGAGCCAGCCACGTCACCCTTGAGGATCAAGTTGAGGGTCTCGATACGACCCTGCTCCAGGATCTTCGTCAGATCCTCGAGGCTGACCCGCTTGCGCGCCTTGGCCAGCGCAGCGTTGCGCTCCATGGCCGCCCGCTTCTCCGCAATCTGACGGGCGACCCGCTCCTCGGTCGTGACCAGGAAGGTGTCCCCGGCTCCGGCCACCGAGGTCAGGCCGAGGACCTGGACCGGGCGCGAGGGTTCCGCGGCATCCACCGTGACCCCGGCGTCGTCCAACATCGCCCGGACCCGGCCGAACGCCGTGCCGGAGACGATCGCGTCCCCGACCTGCAACGTGCCCCGCTGCACCAGCACGGTGGCCACCGGCCCACGCCCACGGTCGAGGTAGGACTCGATCGCCACGCCTCGGGCCGGGGCATGGGGGTTGGCCCGCATATCCAACGCGGCGTCCGCGGTGAGCAGGATGGCCTCGAGCAGCTCATCGATGCCCAGCCGCTGCTTCGCCGAGACGTCGACGAAGATCGTCTCTCCGCCGTACTCCTCGGCGACCAGGTTGTACTCGGTGAGCTGCTGGCGGACCTTCGACGGGTTCGCCCCCGGCACATCAACCTTGTTGACGGCCACCACGATCGGCACGCCCGCGGCCTGCGCGTGGTTGAGCGCCTCGATCGTCTGCGGCATCACCCCGTCGTCGGCCGCGACCACCAGGACGGCGATGTCCGTGACCTGCGCACCCCGGGCACGCATGGCGGTGAAGGCTTCGTGCCCCGGGGTGTCGATGAAGGTGATCTTTCTGGTCACCCCACCGGAGGTCGTGGTCGTGACCTGGTAGGCACCGATGTGCTGGGTGATCCCGCCGGCTTCGCCCTCCATCACGTGCGTGTGCCGGATCGCGTCGAGCAGCTTCGTCTTGCCGTGGTCCACGTGACCCATCACGGTCACCACGGGCGGTCGTGCCACCAGCAGCGACTCGTCCTCATCGGCGTCCAGGTCGATGTCGAAGGACTCCAGCAGCTCGCGGTCCTCGTCCTCAGGGCTGACCACCTGGACCTGGTAACCCAGCTCGTCGCCGAGCAGCGTGAAGGTCTCCTCGTCCAGGGACTGGGTCGCCGTCGCCATCTCACCGAGGTGGAACATCACCGTCACCAGCGACGCCGGGTTGGCGCCGATCTTCTCGGCGAAGTCGGTCAACGAGGATCCGCGGGCCAACCGGACCACGGTCGAGCCGTCGCCCCGGGGGATCTGCACACCGCCGATCGACGGTGCGGCCATGTTGTCGAACTCCTGGCGCCGCTGCTTCTTGGACTTGCGCCCCCGGACCGGACGTCCTCCTCCGCGCCCGAACGCCCCCGCCGTGCCACCTCGACCGCCGCGCCCCGTGGCGCCTCCGGGTCGACCCGGCGCGCCGGGTCGACCTCCGGTGCTCGGGCTCGCGCCCGGAGTCCCCGGGCGTCCCCCGGTACGTGCCGGTGCACCCGGGCGACCAGCCCCTGCGCCCGGGCGTGCCACCGCACCCGGACGTCCCACACCCGGTGCCGGGCGTGGCGGCATGCTGCTGGGGCTCGGCCGTGGACCGCCGGGACGGACGGCTCCGCCGGCAGGCGAGCCGGGGCGGGGGGCACCAGGGCGTGGACCGCCGGGCCGCGGGACGCCAGGCACGCTCGGGACGCCCGGCGGCGTGGCCGCCGGGCGCGCCGCCGGGGCACGGCCCATGCCCGACGAACCAGCCGCAGTGAAGGGGTTGTTCCCGGGCCTGGGGCCGGGGGCCCGCGGTGTCGAGGTCGACCGAGGCCCGGGGGTGGGGCTTGCCGGGTGCGCGCTCGGCTGGTCTGAACCCGCCGGCACCGGGCTGGCCGGCACCGGGCTGGCCGGCACCGGTGCGAGCCCCTCGGAGCTCGGCGCAGATCCGGGGACCACCGTGCCCGGCACCGGGCTGCCTGATCCCGGCCCGGGGCGGGGAGCCGAGGGTCGCGCTGCGGTCACACCCTCACCACCAGCAGGCACGGACGCCTGTCCGGCGCGCGCGACCGATCCCGCACCGCCGGGCGCGGACGGCGCGGGAAAGACGTCGCGAAGCCGCCGTACAACGGGGGGCTCCACCGTGGAGGACGCTGATCGGACGAACTCCCCGAACTCGGCGAGCTTGGCCATCACGACCTTGCTCTCCACCCCGAGCTCCTTCGCGAGCTCGTACACCCGGACCTTGGCCACTGCTCTCCTGTCTCGGTCCGGGCCACCGGGGCACGGACCCTTGCTACTGCACGGGAAGGTTCATCGCGACAGGCTCATCGGGAGTTCATCATCTGGTACGACCCGCTTCCGACTCGTCGGCACTGGCGTCTGTTCGGATCCCTCGTGTCACGTGATCACCCGCCGCAGCAGCGCCAGGTCCAGCGGTCCCCTCAGGCGAAGGGCCCGCGTGAACGCCAGGCGACGCTCAGCGAGATCGAGGCAGCCAGGGCAGCGGTGCAGCCATGCTCCACGCCCTGGGAGCCGGGAGCGGACGTCCGGGACAGCGACCAGCCGGTCACCCTCCTCGACGGCCACGACCCGCAACAGGTCGACCCTCGACTCCCGGCGACGGCACCCCACACACGTGCGGACGGGGGCGCGGTGCGTCGTCGAGAGGTCGATGACCACGGAGTCTACCCCGGCTCGGCAGCAGGCCCGGGCCAGGAACCAGGCCCGGGCGTCTGGCCCGGGTCGGCCACGGGCTGGTCGCCGCCCGCCGCACCGGCCTGCTCGTTGGCCGCACTCTGCGGGCCGACGTCCGGACGGATGTCGATCCGCCACCCGGTCAGGCGTGCGGCCAGCCGGGCGTTCTGCCCCTCCCGTCCGATGGCCAGGGACAGCTGGTAGTCCGGGACCACCACCCGGGCAGAACGGGCTACTGGATCCAGTACCTCGACCCGCAGGACGCGGGCCGGGGACAGCGCGTACCCGACGAACTGCGCTGGGTCCTCGGACCAGTCCACGATGTCGATCTTCTCCCCGTGCAGCTCGGCCATCACGGCCCGTACCCGCTGCCCCAACGGGCCGATGCACGCACCCTTGGCGTTCACCCCAGGGACGGTCGTGCGCACCGCGATCTTCGTCCGATGGCCTGCCTCCCTCGCCATCGCCATGATCTCCACCGTCCCGTCGGCGATCTCCGGGGCTTCCAGGGCGAACAGCCGGCGAACCAGACCCGAGTGGGTCCGCGACAGCGTCACCAGCGGCCCACGTGGGCCCTTGCGGACAGCGAGCACGAAGCACCTCAGTCGCAGGCCGTGGGCGTACACCTCCCCGGGGACCTGCTCGGCGACCGGCAGCAGCGCCTCCAGCGGACCCACGTCCACCAACGCACCTCGAGGGTCCCGGCTCTGCTGGACCACCCCCGAGACGATGTCCCCCTCGCGTCCGGCGAACTCCCCGAGCGTGCTCGCCTCCTCGGCGTCACGCAGCCGCTGCAGGATCACCTGCCGGGCCGTGGCGGCCGCAACCCGGCCGAAATCGGAGGGAACATCCAGAGTCGTCCGGTGCTCGACGCCATCCTGGTCGATCTCGCAGGCCCACAGCTCCACGTCCCCGGTCTTCCGGTCCACGGTGATTCGGGCCTTCGCCACCGGTGCCTCCGTGCGGTGGTAAGCGCCCAGCACGGCCGCCTCGATGGCGTCGAGGAGCTGATCGAAGCCGATCCCCTTCTCCCGCTCCAGTGCCCGCAGGGCAGACATGTCAATGTTCACTCGTGTCCTCCTCCCTCGGCGGGCTGAACTCCACCTGGACGTGGCCCGGGCCAAGCCGGGCGCGGTCGATGTCCAAGACGTCGTCGCCCACGCGGAGGGTCACCCGTGACTCGTCGGTGGCCAGTACCCGTCCCCGGACCGTGCCCATGCCGGTCACCCCCACCTCCACCATCCGACGGCGTGCCCTGGCCCACTGCCGTGGGGTGGTGAGCGGACGGTCGACCCCCGGCGTGGACACCTCCAGCACGTACGCCTCCAGCGGCAGGACGTCCTGCGTGTCCAGCCAGGCCGAGACCGTCGCGCTGACCTGGGCGATCTCGTCGAGGTCAGCACCACCGTCGCGATCCACCAGTACCTGGACCACCCGCCGCCGGCCGGCCGGAAGTATCACCACGTCCTCGAGCTCCAGCCCCGCCTCGGCGACGACCGGCTCCAGCAGCCGGCGCAGCCGCTCGCGGGACACGCTGGGGCTCACTGCCGGCCTCCTCACGGACCGGGGTCCGGACGTTCGATACGCGGACGGGGGGTTCGGTGCTGGGGTTCCGGTGCCGGTAGGAGAAGTGCGAGTACGAGGAAGGGGTGGTAGACCGGGGTGTACCGACGCTCACCCTCGACGACTCCCACCGGAGCCCCACCCCAGGTTCACCCTAGCGGTCGCCCGTCGACCTCCGGCTCGCCGGACACCAACGCCGTCACCTGCTCGACCACCTCGTCGAGGGCCACGGTGCTGCTGGTCATCTCTGCCCGGTCCTTGACCTCCACCACCCCGTCGGCCAGGCCACGCCCCACGACGAGGATGGTCGGGATGCCGATGAGCTCGGAGTCGGCGAACTTCACCCCGGCCGACAACCCGCGACGGTCATCGAGCAGCACCCGGATCCCGCGGCCCACCAGCTGCTCGGCCAGGACCTCGGCAGCGGCAAACGGTGCGTCGTCCTTGCCGGTGGCGACCAGGTGCACGTCGGCGGGCGCGATCGACCGAGGCCACACCAATCCCCGGGCGTCGGCACGCTGCTCGGCCACCGCAGCCACCGCGCGAGACACGCCGATCCCATAGGAGCCCATCGTCACCCGTACCGGGCGACCGTCCGGGCCCAGCACGTCCAGCCCGAGGGCATCGGCGTACTTGCGGCCCAGCTGGAAGATGTGACCGATCTCGATGCCGCGGTCGATGGACAACGGGCCGCCGCACCGGGGACACGGGTCCCCGGTGCGGATGTCGGCGGCCTGGACGGTCGCATCCACGGTGAAGTCACGCCCGGCCACCACGTGCACCGCGTGCCGACCGGGCACGTTCGCCCCCGTCACCCACTCGCTCCCCGGCGCCACCGGCGGGTCGGCCACGTACCGCACACCGAGTGCCGCGAGGCCCTGCGGCCCCAGGTAGCCGCGGACCAGGTGTGGGTGCGCGGCGAAGTCCTCGGCCGTGAACAGCTCCACCTGAGCCGGGGCCAGCGACGCTTCCAGCCGACGCAGATCCACCTCGCGGTCGCCGGGGACACCGACGACCAGTGGCTCGTACCCGTCCCCACCGGGGTTCGTGACCTTGACCACCACGTTCTTCAACGTGTCTGCGGCGGTGAACACCCGGCCCAGCCCCACGGTGTTCAACCGGTCGACGAGGGCGGTGATCGTCGGGGTGTCCGGGGTGTCCACGACCAGCATCGCCGGCCGGTCGGCGACCGGCGGCGATGCTGGGGCTGGCACCACCACGGCCTCGGTGTTCGCCGCGTACCCACAGGCGTGGCAGGCCACGTACGTGTCCTCGCCCGCCGGCGCCGGGGCGAGGAACTCCTCGCTGGCCGACCCACCCATCGCCCCGGACGTGGCCGAGACGATCACGTACCGCAGACCCAGGAGGTCGAAGATCCGCACGTACGCCTCACGGTGAGCGGCGTAGGCGGCATCCAGCCCGGCTTCGCCGAGGTCGAAGGAGTAGGAGTCCTTCATCAGGAACTCTCGACCCCGGATGATCCCGGCCCGAGGCCGGACCTCGTCCCGGTACTTGTTGGCCAGCTGGTAGAGCACCACCGGCAGGTCCTTGTACGAGGAGAACTCGCTCTTGACCAGCCAGGTGAACATCTCCTCGTGGGTCGGACCCAGCAGGTAGTCCCCGCCCTTGCGGTCGGTCAGCCGGAACAGCTCCGGGCCGTACGCGGTCCACCGGCCGGTCGTCTCGTAGTGCTCGCGGGGCAACAACGCGGGGAACAGCACCTCTTGCGCACCCATCCGGTCCATCTGGGCGCGAACCAGGGCCGCGACCCGATCCAGGACGATCTTGCCCAACGGCAGCCAGGCGTAGATGCCAGGGGCGACCCGCCGGATGTACCCGGCCCGCACCAGCAGGCGGTGGCTGATCAGCTCGGCGTCGGCTGGGTCCTCGCGCAGCGTGCGGAGAAACAGCGTGGACATCCGCAGCAGCACGGGCATCTCCCAGGAAGGTCGGGGGGCGGCAGTCGGCGGGAACAGCTCCCGCCGAAGCGGCTCGGGGCAGCAGGTGCCGGTCCGGCGGTATCCTCGCCGCGGCGAGGATACCGCC
>JAJYSQ010000359.1 GCA_021793495.1 Actinomycetes bacterium | reverse complement strand
CTCATCGTCCAGGACGACCTCGGCGCACCCGTCGAGTGCGGACCGCTGGGCAAGGTCGGCGAGCAACGAATCCCGGGCGGAGAATCTCGCCGGGTCCCGGCGAGGTGAACCCCGGTACCCGGCGGGAAAGCCCAGGACGTCCACCACCTCGCGCAGCGGCACGGCGGCGCCCGGTCCCCACCGTTCGATGAACGCGCGGTGATATGCCGCCCACCCTGGAAGGCGCGGCGCTACGGCGGCGAGAGCAGTCGCCGCGTCCTCCGCAGCGGCGACCACTGCGGGAGGCAGCGACACCGAACAGCCGACGCGCAGGTCGACCGCGGTCCGATCGCCGGGGTCAGGCAGGTCGATCCGCCCGGCCAGGAAACGGGTCATGTGCGTGGACGGGTCGGTCACGGTCATCGACGGACGAACCGCCGACAACAGCACCCCCGCATTCACCAGCGCGGCCAACAGCCGCTCCGCGCCCACTACGCCGCCGCGCAGGGTTTCGGTCAGCCTGTAGGCCAGGTCATTGAAGTTGATCGGGGAGCTGGCCTGCTCGATCGCCACCCGTACCGGATCGCTCAGGTCGATCTCGACATCCCATATCCGGCCGTGCTCGACACGGGCGCACGGCAGCACCCAGCGCCCGCCACGGGCGTACCCGAGAGGGTTCGTGACCACTGCGGCTTTCTGCAGGACCGGCAGCTCTCGCTCGGCCAGCGCGGTGTGTTCGGCGATGAAACGGTCATCCGGACGAGCCACGGCACGGTGCAGCCCGCTCCAATGGACCGCTGCGCGCAACCCGAGTTCCACGGGAGCCACGCCGGCGAAATGACCGAACGGGGTAGCGCGAGTCGTCCACCGCAGCAGATACCGGATCGTGGCCTCCACCAAACGCCGTAAGCGGCGAGTCCGTACCGGGTCACCGTTCAACGCACGGGATATTTGGGCGGCCAGGTCGGGCGCGGCGGGCGTGACGGCAGCTGCGAACCCCGGCAGCGTCCACGCCTCCCGCAGCCACTTCAGCCACTCCCCGGGACGGTCTGCCGTCAGATCGGGCCAGGCAGGCAGGACCAGGCCCTCGGGGTAGGCGGCAACTCTGATCAATGCCGCGTCCACCGCGTGGAACATGCGTGCTCACCGCCTTGAAGATCAGCAAAGGTGGCATGTGACCAGAGCCGGGCCCGGCCCGCGTGCAGGAGCCGGGCCCGTCTGGGGGTGAAACGGGGGTCAGCGCAAGCCGCCGACGTCGGCGTTGGTGGTGCAAGCGTCAGATCCGGTGTTGCCCGATCCACAGTCGTCGTCGGTGCTGGTGGCGTGCCCGCTCGCGACGTCGCCGGAGTCGACTAGTCGGATGTTCAGGTCGTACAGCTCGTTGTGCTCCATCAGGCGGGTTCCTTTCTCATCGAGAGCCGGAGGTGTGGAAGGTAAGGACGATGCGGGTGTGCCGCTTGTCCAGAACGGTCCCGTCCGGCAGATCGCCGTCGGGGGTGCGCGTCGGCACGACCTGCAGGGCCGGAGACGGACTGTCGGCGTCCAGCCACGCGCGCATGTGCTCGACCATCCGCCCGGCCGCCGCAGCGGCCTCGGGTCCGTGGGCGTATGCGCCGAGATCAAACAACCTGCCGGACCAGCGCAGCGCCGACCGGTAGGAGAACGTGCCCCCATCGAGGGCGGCGGGAGTCCCGAATCGCCACGACGGCGCGACGATGCCGGACTCGACGGCCTTCTCTTGCGCCGTCAACACCAGGAACTCGTCCGCCTCACGGGTGAGGTGGGCGGCCAGCCACAGATCAAGGTCGGCCAGCACGGTGCGGGGCGGCAGGCTCACGCCGGCCCATGCCTCCTGGCGGGGGTGGGGGAGGACGTTTGCGACCACTCCCGGATCGATCTGCTGGTTCTCGTCGAGTCGCAGGTGGACACCGTCGGCGACGTCGACATACCGCATCCGGTGGCCCCCATCACCCTGCATTGAGACGAACCCGCACTGGCGGTGGCTGTGGCTGATCAACCGGTCTTGGGAGCGCCGCAGGGCCCACGATCGGGTCATTCCGAACGTGCGCAGCGGGACGACGAGCACACCGTCGCCGGTGAGTTGCTCGCGCCACACCGGCGGGATGTCCCATGCCCCTGCGGTGACGATGAGCAGGTCGTAGCGTCGGCCCGGCTCAACCGGGTGCTCGGCGTCCGCGCACACGACGGTGACGTCGTTGTATCCCGCTCTTTCCAGGCAGGCCGCCGCCCGATCGGTCACCGCGGGGTCGATGTCGACGGTCGTGACCGAGCCTGATGCGCCGACCAGCTCGCGCAACAGCGAGGCGTTGTAGCCGCCGCTGCCGATCTCCAGGACGTCGCGGCCCGCCAAGCCGCCGAGTGCATCGGTAGCCTGTCCGAGCATCTCTGCGATCAAGTACGGCGCCGACACCGAACTGGTGGTCTCCGCACCGCGCCGGTTGGTGATGATCGCGGTGTTCTCGTACGCCTTCTCCAGTGACACGCCAGGCGTGAACGCCTCGCGGGGAACCTTTCGCATCGCCCGCTCCACATCTGCGGGCATCGTCAGGCCCTTGGCCGCGTGGTCAGCGATGATCGTGTCGACCAGCGCGTTGCGGAGTTCCTCGGACCTGCCGGCGCGGCTCGCGGTGCCGACACTCACGACACTCCTCCTGCGCATGGTGCGAACCGGCCTGTGGACCGGTCACTGTGTGATGTCATCGCCGAAAAGCCTCCTTGAGTCGGGTTCGTCGGGTCGGGCCAGCCGACCGGGATAGGCCGGGCGCTGCGTGCTTCTGCTTGGCGAATCTGCGATGTCAGGCATGTCTTCCAGGCACCCGGCATCGCACCGGTCTGTTTCTCGGCACCGTGCCTCCGGCCATTGAGAACGCGAGAGTACGGTCCTCGGCGGGTTCCAGAGCATCACGGCTTCCTTTGGTGGACGGCCTGATTGTGGTGCGGCGACCGGTTCGCGGGTCACGGTCCTTCCCTGTTGCCCAGCCGCTCGATGATCGCTGTGTCGATCGGTTCGGTGGCCAGGATCGCGGGGCCGGGATCCAGCCCCGCACGGCGGTCACGAGCGGCTTGGGCTGCCGTGGGGTGGCGCTCGATCAAATTCGCGGCACCGGGTGTGGTCAGCAGCGCCCAGGACGCCAGGACGGTTGAGCGCCC
>JAJYSQ010000358.1 GCA_021793495.1 Actinomycetes bacterium | reverse complement strand
AGCACCGGCTGTACCGCGAGTTGGTACCCGTGGGTGAGGGCGTGGGTGCCCCGCAGGAGCGGGGGTGAGCTCGCACCGACGGACCGGCGGATCGCTGCTCGAACCGCGGCATCCGGCACCTGCACACGCCCCGGAGGCGGGGCGTGTGGTTCCTCGGGGCGGTCGTGGCGGTGGGCCCCGCAGCGACTCGAGATCCGGGCGCCGAGCCGATCGGCACCGGCGCCGTGACCGACGCCGCCTGTTGGCCGTTGCCAGCCTGGCCGTGCTGCTGGTCGTCCTCGGTGGGCTGCTGGCAGCCGAGCACCGGGGTCGTCCGAGCACGGCTGCGGACTCCCTCCCCGGCCAACGGACGTTGCTCCTCGCGTTGCGCGGGCCCGCCGGCCAGGGGGTCGCCGCGCTCCTGCTCGGTGCCGACGCGGCCACCGGACAGGCCGACGGCCTGCTGATCCCGTCCTCGGTCATGGTCGACCCGGCGGCCGCCGCGGCGATGCCCTTCGGCCGTACGGTCGGGCTCGCTGGTCGTACGGCCGCCAGCGCAGCCCTGACCGACCTGCTGGGCGTGCGGGTCCAGTCGCAGTGGGCGCTCACCCCGGCGTCGCTGGCTGGCCTGGTCGACCGGCTCGGAGGAGTCACGGTGAGCGTCGACCGGGACGTGGTGCAGACCGGGACGTCCGGGGTGCAGACCGTCGTGGTCCCGGTCGGCCGGGCCCGGATTGACGGCGCCCAGGCAGCTGCGTACGCCGCGTACCTGGCGCCGGGAGAGCCGGAAGCGGCCCGGCTGGCCCGGTTCGGACAGGTCATCGACGCGGTTCTGCTCGCCCTGCCCACAAGCCCTGCCGCGGCAGCAGCAGTGCTGGCACCGGCCACCGTCGCCGGTGCCAGCTCGGTTCGGGTCGACCACCTGGCCAGCCTGCTGGTGACCGCGGCGAGCGAGGACCGGGCCGGGCGGATCACCTACTCGGTGCTGCCGACCCGTCCGATCGACACCGGTGGCGCGGCACTGGCTACCGGCCTGGACCAGTCCGCGGCCTCCGTCCTGGTCCAGGGGATGTTCGCGGGGTCGTTGCTCAGCCCGCCGGGGCAGCCGGCTGTACGGGTCCTGGTGGAGAGCGCTCCCGGCGAGGGGCCGGCCGTGCTCGCCGCCCGGTCCCGCCTGATCGGGGCCGGGTACCGGTTTGTCAACGGCTCCACCACGGGCTCGGCGCCCCTCCAGAGCCTGGTGCTGGTCCCCGATGCCTCGGCGGGCAGCCTGGCGGTGGGGCGGAGGGTGGCCACGACCCTGCACCTGCCGGCGTCAGCGGTGCAGGTCTCCGCGCAAGGTCAGGACATCGCCGGCGTGGTGGTGGTGATCGGCGTGGACTTCCCGGGAGGGTGAGTCGCACGACCAGGGCCGCGTGGTGGCCCGCTCGCGGGTCGGCGTGAGATCCTTCAGACGTCACCGCACGCTGCGGACCGGATGAACCAGTACCCCGTACACCGACAGAGAGCAGCCGGACCCTGATCGTGACCGCCACCCCCCAAGCCATCGAGCTCGCCGGGATCGCCGCCGAGGCTGCCGCCGACAAGCTCGCCCAGCACATCGTCGCGTTCGACGTCTCGGGTCCGATCGGCATCGCCGACGTCTTCTTGCTCTGCTCAGCGGCCAACGACCGTCAGGTGCGGGCCGTCGTGGACGAGATCGAGGACCGGCTGCGTGCCCACGGTGCGCGCCCGCTACGGCGGGAGGGGGAGCGCGAGAACCGGTGGGTGCTGCTGGACTACTCGGACCTGGTGGTCCATGTCCTCCTGGCCGAGGAGCGCGCCTACTACTCGCTGGAACGGATCTGGCACGACTGTCCCACGGTTGACCTCCCGTCCCCGGTGTACGACGGCCCCCGCCGTGCGGAGGCCGAGGTCACCGCACCCCACGGCGTCGGGACCTGGCAGCGGTGAGCCGCCGGCTGGTCCTGCTCCGCCACGGCCAGACGGCGTGGAACCTCGAGCGGCGCATGCAAGGGCACAGCGACATACCGTTGGACGCCACTGGGCGTACGCAGGCCGAACGGGCCGCGGAGCTGCTCGTCACGCTGAAACCGGCACGCGTGCTCAGCTCTGACCTGCTGCGAGCCCGGCAGACAGCCGTCCTGGTTGCCGAGCGCGTCGGGGTCGAGCTCTCCACGCACGCCGAGCTGCGCGAGACCGAGACCGGAGCCTGGACCGCGTTGACCGTGGACGAGGTCATCGCGCGGTTTCCCGAGCGGTACGCGGCCCGCGAGCGCGGCGAGCCGGTCGGGCCCAACGAGGGTGAGACCCCGATGCAGGTCGCCGCGAGAGCGGTCCCGGTGATCCTCGACGCGGCGGCGGCGGCCTCGAGCGATGCGACGGTGGTCGTGGTCTCGCACGGTGGCACGCTGCGCGGAGTGATCGGTACGCTGCTCGGCCTGGGCCCTGAGGACTGGCGGCTGATCGGGCCGTTGGCCAACTGCTCGTGGTCGGTGCTCGGGGAGACCCTCGCGGCCGGCCAGCGGGGGTGGCGCCTGCTCGAGCACAACGCCGGGACGCTGCCCACACCGACCATGGGCGACGACGGGTAGGGCGTGCCGGCGGGGTTGTGGTCCACGGATTGGGTGGTCCTGCGGGCCTCGGCTACACTTGCGCGGTCCGTGAGGGCACCTGGGGCTATAGCTCAGCTGGTAGAGCACTTGCTCGGCAGGCAAGGGGTCAGGGGTTCGAATCCCCTTAGCTCCACCGGGAAACCGCAGGTCAGCGGCTTAGAGACCGTCACGAGCCTCACCATCAGCACCGCCTTGTCACTGGTTTGTCAATGATCTTCACCGAGTGCCGCCGGTGAGGCTCGCTGTCAACGCCGCGCCCGCTTCGGCATGCTGGTCGGGGGTGGTGTGCTGGTACGTCATCAGGGTCACCCGCACGTCCGCGTGGCCCAGGAGCTCGCTGACGACCGTTTAGTGCATGCTCTGGGTATGGCGAGGACGCGAACTACACCGGATCCGACTCGTGCGATCGGTTACCTGCGGGTCAGCACCGGGGATCAGGCGGACTCGGGTCTCGGCTTGGAAGCGCAGCGGGCGGCGATCACCACGAAGACGACGCGTCGCGGCTGGACCAGGTCCGCTGCCGCCTAGCCTGAACGCAGCAGGACCCCGGTCTAGGCTCCG
>JAJYSQ010000357.1 GCA_021793495.1 Actinomycetes bacterium | reverse complement strand
AACTCGTGGGGTGCTTCGCGAACAGGCTCCCACTGTGCTCTTCGTCGGGCGGCTGTCGGCGAACAAGCGCCCAGCCGATGCGCTCGAGGCCTTCGCTCGGCTGCGGGAGAGCATGCCGGACGCCCAGATGTGGGTCGTCGGCACCGGGCCTCTGCACGCGCGGCTGGCTGCTCGGGCACCGGTGGGAGTGACCTTCTTCGGCCGGGTGTCGGAGGAGTGCAAACGAGATCTCATGGCACGCGCCCACGTCCTGGTCGTCACTTCCGTACGCGAGGGCTGGGGGCTCGTCGTGGACGAGGCAGCGGCCATGGGGACCCCGACCATCGCCTACGACGTTGCCGGGCTGCGGGACTCAGTCGCGGCAGCTGGGGGTGTTCTTGTCGCCCCGCACCCCATCAGTCTCGCGGACGCATTGGCGCAATGGCTTCCGACGCGGGTGACACGGGCCAGCCCCACGGGATGGGCCGGTGGTGCGCGCCCATGGGGGGCTGTCGCCGAGGAGTTTCTCGCGCAGGCGTGGCCGCGTGAGCCTGCGGCCATCCGGGAATGCGCACCGTGACCCCGGTCATGAGTCACTCGACCGTCAGTGTGGTCGTGCCAACCCTGAACTCGGCGCGGACCGTGGAAGCATGTCTGCGGAGCGTACGCGCGCAGACCTGGACGTCTGTTGAAGTGATCGTGGTCGACAACTCCTCGCGAGACGCTACGGTAGAGATCGCACAGTCTCTGGCCGATCGTGTCGAGACGTGGGGTCCGGAACGCAGTGCCCAGCGCAATCGAGGATGGTGCCTCAGCCACGGGGCCATCGTGGCTTTCATCGACAGCGACATGGTGTTGGAGCCGGAGGTGCTGGCAGAGGCCGTCGACGTGTTCACAGATCACGCAGATACCGGCGTCCTCGTCATCCCCGAACTTGCCTGCGGAGTAGGGTTCCTCGCTTCTTGTCGTGCCTTGGAGAAGGAGCTCTACGTGGGGGACGCCAATGTCGAAGCCGGGCGCCTGTTCCGCCGCGAGGCGCTGCATGCAGTCGGAGGCTATGACGAGGCTCTTGTCGCAGGCGAGGACTGGGATCTTGCCGATCGGGTCGTGGCTGCCGGTTGGCGAACGGGGAGAGTGTCGTCGGTCGTCTGGCACGACGAGGGGCGGATCTCGCTGCGACGAGCCTTCCAGAAGAAGCGGTATTACGGTCGCGCGATGCTGCCATACATGAGTGCCTCCGCACGACGAAGAGTTCCACGACCGAGCCTTCTACGCCCCGACCGGCTCATCGAAGCGCCCCGTCAGGCTGCTGGGCTCGCTGTGCTGAAGGTGGTCGAGGCTGCCGGGATCGGCGTCGGTCTGGCAGAGCAGACCCTGCGAGGGTGACGGTGAGCGTCACGAGACCGGATGTTGTCACGCCTAAGACCGGCAAGCGGGAGCCTCGTTCGAGGCAGCGCGTGTCCCTGCGACAGGTCAGGCGCTCGGCTGTGATGCTGGGCCTGCTCGGGATCGCACTCATGCCGGTCACCGGGTCGACCGCGACCGGCAACGTCATCGGTGTGCTCGTGGTCGGCGCGCTAGGTATTGCTGCTGGTGCTGGACTTGTCGAGGCCGGCCGGCGAGGCGAGACTACATGGCCCAGCCCACGGCGGCCGGTGTCCCTGCGAACCTGGCGGGTGACCTACCTTGGCGCGATCGCCGGCAGCATCCTCACGGTCCAGATGTGGTTCCTGCTCGGCGGCACGGTGGCCGGCGGGGACATTCGGAGGAGACCCCATTCGCTCCCATACACCCGCGTCTCCCCGGTCCCCTCCGATGCGCTGGAGACCGCATGACGCGCGGCGACCAGAGCGGGGCACCAGCGGTACCGTCTGCGGCGGCGTGTCGATCGCTCCCCGACGTTTCGGACCGGCCGGTCGTCAGCGTCGTGGTGCCGACACGGAACAGCGGCCGACACCTGGCCGAGTACTTGCGCTCGATCAGAGCCCAGACATATCCAGACTTGGAGTTGATCGTCGTCGACAACCATTCCGTTGACGGCACCCTGCAGATCGCCCACCGGGACGCGGATCTCGTCTCCACTGCAGGCCCCGAACGGTCGGCCCAGGTGAACGCCGGGGTGCGCGTCGCCACCGGCACATACGTCTTCCGGGTTGACGGGGACTTTCTCCTCGAACCGGAAGTCGTCGCCGAGTGCGTCGAGCACATGCGGCGGGGAGCATGTGCCGTGGTGGTCCACAACACGGCCGACCACACCGTTGGTCGGCTAGCTCGGGTCCGCAAGTTTGAGGTGGATATGTACAAGTACTCTCTCGGCCACACGGCAGCACGCTTCCTGTCCCGTGATCTCTTTCACGCCGTCGGTGGGTTGCGGGACGACGTGACGGCCGGGGAGGACTACGATTTCCAAAACCGACTTCGGCGTGCCGGTGTGCGTATCGCGTTCGCCAACGCGGAAGCGGTGCACCTGGATGAGCCTACACAGCTGATGTCCGTCCGGCGCAAGTACTTCCGGTACGGGCGTGATTTCCCAAACTACCGGCGTTACAACCGGGCAGAGTTTCGTCAGCAGCTCGCCTTCGTCTGGATGGACTACCTGCGTCATTGGCGCCGGTTCCTGGCGCATTCAGCCCTGGGCGCGATGTTCATGGCCTACCACTGTGCCAAGTTTGCGGCCGGGGCTGTCGGATATGCGAGTGTCCTCGGCGCGCGCCGCCCGCTGGCTCCGGCGACCGTCAGCGGTAACGACAATAAGAGCGCATGATGAGCATCGTACCTGTGGTTGATGGTTCCGTAGGCCGGTGTATCGGGGCCCACCGGGGCCTGCCATCGGCCCGTTCGTCGTCCTGGCGGCTTGTCGCCTTGGCCGCGCCTTGCGGACGCGTGGGACACCATAGCGGTGGAGGCTACGACGAGGGTCTTGTCGCAGGCGAGGACTGGGATCTTGCCGATTGGGTCGTGGCGGCCGGTTGGCGAACAAGAAGAGTGCCGTCCGTCGTCTGGCACGACGACGAGGGGCGGATTGCGCTGGGACGGACCTGCCACAAGAAGCGCTATCGTGGTCGCGCGATGCTGCCTTCCATGAGGGCCCCCGCACGACGGAGAGTTCCGCTACCAAGCCTTCTATGTCCCGGCCAGTTCATCGACGCACCACCACATCAGGCTGCTGGGCTCACTGTGCTGAAGGTGGCTG
>JAJYSQ010000356.1 GCA_021793495.1 Actinomycetes bacterium | reverse complement strand
GCGCGGCGCTGTCGGACGCCGACCGGATGGCTGCCCAGCAGGACCCGCACGGCCGCCTCGACCTGGCCGGGCACGACACCGGAGGGCATCCGGTGCGGATGCTGCGGATCGATCGCGGCATCTTCCACCGGGCGTACAACGACGTGGCGAACTCCACGCTCTGGTTCGTCCACCACCTGCTGTACGACACCGCACGTGAGCCGGTGTTCGACGCCGAGTTCCGCCGCGACTGGAGGGCGTACCTGGCCTATAACGCCGCCTTCGCCCAGGCACTCGCCGAGGATGCCCCGCCGGGTGCGCGAGTCCTGGTCCAGGACTACCACCTCACCTTGGTTCCCCGGCTGCTGCGTGATCTGCGCCCCGACCTGGCGATCGGACACTTCTCGCACACCCCGTGGGCGCCCCCCGAGTACTTCGCGCTGCTGCCGACCGAGATCGGCCACCAGATCCTCGACGGGCTGCTGGGCTCCGACTCGGTCGGCTTCCACAGTCGGCGGTGGGCCGACGCCTTCCTGGCCTGCGCGGCAACGCTACCGGGAGCCCAGGTGCACTGGTCAGAGCGGACCGTGACCCGGTCGGGACGCACCACGAGGGTCGGCGTCTTCCCGCTCGGGGTGGACGCGGTGGACCTGCGGCGGCGCGCCCAGGGGGCCGACGTGGCCCTACGCCGCCAGGGGCTGTTGGACAGCGCAGGCGGCCGGCGGATCATCGCCCGCGTAGACCGCACCGAGCTGAGCAAGAACATCGTGCGCGGCCTGCTCGCCTACCGAGAGCTGCTCCGACGCCACCCGGAGTGGTGCGGGCAGGTCGTGCACGTGGCACTGGCCTACCCGAGCCGGCACGACCTGCCGGCCTACCGGGAGTACACCGCGAGCATCCAGCGGGCCGCCGACGAGATCGACGACGAGTTCGGCACCGAGGCCTGGCGACCGGTCCTGCTCAGTGTCCGCGACGACTTCCCAGCGTCGCTGGCCGCCTACCGGGTGGCCGACGTGATGCTGGTCAACCCGCTGCGCGACGGGATGAACCTGGTCGCCAAGGAGGCCCCGGTGGTCTCCGACGACGGCGTGGTGCTCGTGCTGTCCCGCGAGGCCGGGGCGGCCGACGAGCTGGGAGCCGATGCGTTCGTGGTCAACCCCTACGACGTGAGCGAGACCGCCGAGGCGCTGCACGCGGCCCTGCTGCTCGACCCGGACGAGCGTCGGACGCGCTCGCACCGGTTGGCCGAGGCCGCCTCTGCGGCCAGACCGGACCGCTGGCTGGCCGCCCAGCTCGAGACACTCGCAGCCGGCTGAGCCACCACCGGACCGCACGGTCCGCACGGTGGTCAGGGCCGCGGGCGCGACCAACCTGCCCCGCACACGGTTGCGGTGGGCATGTCGGGGGATGCGGTGTGGGTGTCGAGGCCTCTCAGCCCTGGTTGCTCGTCCGGATCTTGTCACTACTGTCAACGGCATTTCATGGTCATGTTGCGGTGCTCTCTTGACTCAACGTGCGGAGGAAGTCGGCGACCCCCGGCGGCCCATCCAGCACGACGTCTGCTCCCGCGGCCACCTCGGGAGCCTCCGCGGACGCGCTGGCCACGCACACCCCGGGAACCCCCCGGGCGCGCAGCTGGCCGACGGCACCGAACGCTGCCAGGTCGCCGAGGTCGTCGCCCACCATCAGCACGCTGCCCGCGTGGCACCGCTGGGCCTCCTCGACCAGCGACTGCCCCTTGTCGGTGCCCGGTGAGCGCAGCTCCAGGACCAGCCGGCCCGGCTGCACCACCAACCCGGTCTGTTCGGCCAGCACGGCCAGAGCCGGACCCAGTGCGAGCAGCGCCCCATCCGGGTCCGGGGCCCCGCGCAGGTGGACGGCGACGGCAGATCCCTTCGGCTCCACCCGGGCCCACCGGCTCAACCCCGACCGGTCGAGGATCCCCGGCAGCCGGGCAAGTGCCTCCTCGACTCCTGACGCGGCAGCCCGAACCAGCAGCTGGCCGGTCGCGCCGTCCCAGGTCTCTCGACCGTACTGCCCGGCCACCCGCAGTCGACACGCCTGCGGTCGGTCCAACCCAGCCAGCCCCACCACCTCGGCCGCCGGGCGGCCGGTGAGCACCAGGACCCCGGCGAGCCGTCCGGACAACTCGCACAGCCGGTCGACCACCCCGGGCGATGGCCAGGCCAGTGTCGGGTCGGCCACGATCGGGGCGAGCGTGCCATCGTAGTCCACCGCGAGCAGCGCGCGCCCCGGGTCGGCCAGCACCGCGCGCAACCCGGCCCGCCCCTGCGCGGTATGGGCCAGTCGGATCAGGTCGGCATGCACCCCCCGACGCTACCGGCGATGTCGGCGCGGCCGGCCGGTCAGCCGGGGAAGTTCTGGGTCAGGATGACAGTCAACCGGTCCGCCACCAAGCCGGGGAACACGGGTCGAAGCCGGGCGGGGGCCCCGACCGCAGCGGCCAGGCGGGCAGCCGGACCCCGCTGCCCGGGTGGGTAGTAGACCGTCGTGGCCGCAACCGTGCCACGGAAGTTCCCTGTGCCGACCACGTCCCAGCCCGAAGCCCGAAGCCGCGCCGCCACGTGAGCCGCCAGCCCGGTGCGCGTCGACTCGTTGAGCACGATCACCGCCGGACCGGCCTGGCTGCCAGCCGGACTGGCCGCGGACCCTGCCGGGGGGCGGGATGTGCTCGGGACCGGGGTGCTGGCGGGAGTGCGGCCTACGGCTGGCGCGGTGCCCCCGGCCGTCGACCCGGCCACGGGACTGGCAGGAGGGACACCGAACGTCCGGCTCACGGCGACCACCAGCAGGGCCACCGCAGCGACGGCGAGCACCGATGGCAGCACCCGACGGGCAAGCCGAGACCGACCCCGGTGCGCCCCGGGCACGTCTACAGGTCGAAGCCGAGCCGCCGGGCCGAACGCGTCCGCTGGCGGGCGGCCCGCATCCGACGCAGCCTCTTGACCAGCATCGGGTCGACGGCCAGGGCCGTGGGCTGGTCGATCAATGCGTTGAGCACCTGGTAGTAGCGCGTGGCAGACATGTCGAACCGCTCGCGGATCGCCTGCTCCTTGGCGCCGGCGTACTTCCACCACTGGCGTTCGAAGTCCAGGATCTCGCGATCACGCTCCGCCAGCTCATCGGTGGATGCCGGGGCCGGGGCGGTCATGGCATGAGCAGCGTCCATCGGGCTCCCTGG
>JAJYSQ010000355.1 GCA_021793495.1 Actinomycetes bacterium | reverse complement strand
GTGAAGGCCGACGCCGACGGCGGAGACCGGTACTCCCAGCGCAGGCAGGAGCCGGTCGGCCATCCCTCGAACCGGTGCACCGCCGATGATCGGCGACAGCCCTACCACCGGTGCGGCCGCGGACTGCACGGTCTCGCGGATGCCGGGGACGGCCAGGATCGGGCCGATGCTCACGACCGGGTTCGACGGGGGCAGCACGACCACGTCGGCCGCTTCGATCGCCTCGAGCACACCCGGGGCAGGCCGGGCGCTCGCCGCCCCCACCGGGATGACCTCCAGGGCCTCGGGGACCGCGTGCAGGCGGACCCAGTACTCCTGGAAGTGCACCGCGCGCCGGCCGGCCGGCGCCTCGGGGTCGGCGATCACCACGTGGGTCTCCACGGGATCGTCGCTCATCGGCAGCAGGCGTACCCCGGGGCCCCAACGGGTGCACAACGCCTCGGTGACCGCCGAGAGCCGGTACCCGGCGGTGAGCATCTGGGTACGCACGATGTGGGTAGCGAGATCCCGGTCGCCCAGGGTGAACCAGTCCGGCCCCACGCCGTAGGCGGCCAGCTCGTCGCGCAGGGTGAACCGCTCGTCCGCCCGTCCCCAGCCCTGGGACTCGTCGATGCCGGCACCCAGGGTGTACATCACGGTGTCCAGATCCGGGCAGACCCGCAGGCCGTAGAGGGTGATGTCGTCACCGGTGTTGGCCACCACGGTGACCTCGTGGCGGCCCGGGCCCCGCTCGGAGGAGGTGCCGGACCCCTCGGGTGCCGCATCCGGTGGCGTCGATCTCAGGTGGGCGAGGAGCCCGCGGAGGAACCGGGCGCCACCTACTCCGCCGGAGAGCACCACGATGCGCACGACGTCATCCTGCCAGGCCGAACCTGGGCGGCGTATGGGCGGCGTATAGCAGACGAAGGCTTGACGCGCACGCACCAACGCGCGTGTAATTCCCTCGGTGTCATTCGTCGCTCGCCGGGCTCAAGCCGAGTCACCGACCGGCCGATGGTGCGCAGGGATGGCTCGTAGCGCTGGTCCGCGAGGGGCGGCGGTCGGGACGGGGCCCCGGGCGGGGTCCTGTCAGGGTCGGGACAAGGCTCGAGGAGGCGCAGTGAGCGAGACCTATCAACTTCTGGCGCTCGTGGGCGGTGCGCGGATGAACGATCCGGTCCTGAACGATCCGGGCACGGGTGATCCGGGCGGGTGGCAGGAGCGCGCGCTGTGCGCCCAGACCGACCCGGAGGCGTTCTTCCCCGAGAAGGGAGGCTCGACCCGCGAGGCCAAGCGCGTCTGCGTCGGTTGCGACGTGCGCGCCGAGTGCCTGGAGTACGCGCTGCTGCACGACGAGCGCTTCGGCATCTGGGGCGGGCTGAGCGAGCGGGAGCGGCGCCGCCTGCGCCGGCAGGCCGTCTGACACCTGGGCGGACGGACACCCGGGTGGTTGGACCTGCCCCCGTGCTGTCGGTCGCGTAGGGTGGGGCCCCGCCGCGGGCTGAGGGGTGCCGGCGGTCCGTGTCCTGTCCAACGTGGGCGGCATCGGCTGGTTCGACACCGGCCCGTTCCCCCGCACGACCCGCTCGTCGCGCACCTCAGGGCGCCCGACGGGCAACGCCAGCCATGACCCCTGTGAATCCAGATTCCGATCTGCTCGACGGCCCGGGACCTGGCCCGGACGGGCCCGAGCTCGACGACGGGGTCCCTGCCCGCCCGAGCCTGACCGGCCACCATCGGGTGACCGCGGTCCTCGTCGCTCACGACGGGCAGCGGTGGCTGCCCGAGGTGCTGGACGCCATCAGCGCACAGGAACGGCGGGTCGACCGGCTGCTGGCCGCTGACACCGGCAGCCGGGACGCCACCGCGACGATCCTCACCGAGGCTCTGGCCCACGGCGTGCTCGATGCGCTGGTGACGCTGCCGCGGGACACGGGATTCGGCACCGCGGTAGCCCGCGCGCTCCGCGGCACGATCGGGCAGGCGCCGGTATCGGGGGACCCGGTGGCCGACTGGCTCTGGCTGCTGCACGACGACCTGGCGCCCGGGCCGGCGGCGCTGTTCGAGCTGTTGCTGGCCGCCGAAGGCGATCCGCAGGCGGCGATCCTGGGGCCGAAGCTGCGTGGCTGGGCGGATCCTCGTCTGTTGCGCGAGGCCGGGTTCTCGGTGACCCGGGGTGGGCGGCGCTGGACCGGCTTGGACCGTACCGAGCGTGACCAGGGCCAGCACGACGGGACTCGCGAGGTGCTCGCGGTCAGCACCGCGGGGATGCTGGTCCGTCGCGACGTGTGGGAGTCCCTCGGTGGGTTGGACCCCGCCCTGCCCTTCTTCCGAGACGACCTGGACCTGTGCTGGCGAGCGTGGTCCGGCGGCCACCACGTCCTGGCCGTCACCGACGCGGTCGGCGCGCACGCCGAGGCGCTGGGGACCAGCAGGCGCCTGCCGGACGCCGGGCCCTCCCGGGCCCACCGGTCCGACCGGGCGGCTGCGGTCTTCACCATGCTCGCCGACGTGCCGGCCTGGCGGGTGCCGTTGACCATCCTCGCGCTGCTGACCGGTACCGCTGTCCGGAGCCTGGGGTACCTGCTGGCCAAGGTGCCGGGTCTGGCACTCGACGAGCTGGCCGGTGCGCTCGGCGTCCTGGCCCGGCCCGGGCGGCTGCGCTCGGCCCGGCGCCGCCGAGCGTCCGACACCCGCAGCCCCTGGGCGCCGGTGCGCGGGCTGTTGGCTCCTCGCTGGGCTCCGGTACGCCTGGCGGTGGAGACCCTCGGGTCCGGCCTGGTCGGTCCGGGTCGGCTTGCCGGTGCCGAGACCGCCGAGCTGCTCGACGAGCGACGGGGGCGGCCCGCCCGTCGCGTGCTCACCCGCCCCGGGGTGCTGGTGGTGCTGGGGCTGGTGCTGGTGACCCTGGTCGCCGGGCGGGACCTGATCGGCCACGGCCGCCTGGTCGGTGGGGCGTTGCTGCCGGCCCCCGATGGGGCGCGCGCGCTGTGGGCGTCCTACGTGGCCGGCTGGCACCCGGTCTGGCTGGGATCGACCTCCCCCGCCCCCCCGTACCTGGCGGTTCTTGCCCTGGTGGGCACGGTGCTGCTGGGCAAGGCGTCCGCCGCGGTAGAGCTCGTGGTCTTCGGTGCCGTCCCGATGGCCGGGTGGGGCGCATACGTCGCGCTGGGGCGACTGAGCCGTGCCCGGGCGCTGCGGGTGTGG
>JAJYSQ010000354.1 GCA_021793495.1 Actinomycetes bacterium | reverse complement strand
GCAACCGGGCGGCCGGAGCTGAGGCTCCTACTTGACCTCGGGGACATCGTGATGCCGATACCGGTGTACCTGGACCGGGACTCGGTGGTAGAGGCGCTGGCGGACTACCGGGACACGGCGCTCGCCTCACCGGGCCGGACGGGCGTCGATGCGCGCGAAGCTGAGCTGGACGCCGCAGTCGTCCGGTTGGCCGACCAGATCGACGGCTACCTGGGGCTGCTGACCTACCTGGCGCGGCCAGAGGCCGACATCGTCCACGCCGACCGGGCCGGCGTGCGGCCGGTCAAGCCGCGCCGCCCGAAGCGGGACCAGGACATATGGCTGGTCGGGTACTCCGACTCCAACAGCGCCTAGAGACGCCCGACCTCGTCCTCATCGCCCCGCGGAAGCCGCCTTCATCGCCCCTTAGAGGGAAACGAGAACGCCCCGCCCTCCCGATCGGGAAGGCGGGGCGTTCCCCGTGAACAGCACTACCAGGTTACCGCTCCACCTGGCCCTTGATCACCTGCGGATACGTCGGGGCGCCCGGCGACCCCAGCAGCACCCCCACCCACGGCCACCGCTCCTCCAGCGCCCGCACCGCGGTGTAGTAGATGCTGATCGCCAGCCCCACCAGCACCACCGTCGCCAGATCGACATCCAGATCAATGCCCAGGCCGGCGAGCCACAGGCCCAGCGACCCCACCCAGGTCGCCACGTACGTACGCAGCAGCGACACGATCGCGTCCGACATCAGGACCACCCCATGTGTAGCAGGGCCGCTGACAGAAACAGCGGCCGATCACAAAGGCCAGGCCAGCGCCTTGGCCGTCCCCGACTTGATCAGCCCGGTCTTGGTCCCGTAATGGATCAACTTGAACCGGACCCTGTCTCCCGCGTTCACGGAGTCGACCACGGTCTGGCTGATGAACGTCGCGCCCTGGCTCGCGAACCACTCGGCCGTGACCCCGTCGACTTCCTTCCCGTCCTCGTCGCGCCGCTCGAATACGCGGGTCTGGATCTCCGTCCCCGGGTCCAGGCCCTCGATCCGCACCGAGCACGTGCACGTGTACCGGGCCCGGCCCTTGACGAACGACGGGCCGCCGTCATTGCGGTGATGGTGCTGGGCGTCGGAGTGCTCGCGGCCCCACCAGACCGTCACCCACGTGTTCGGCGGGAACTCCTGCGGCTCCGCCATCGACAGGCATCCCGGCCCGCACCCACGCATGCAGCTCGTTTCCGGGGCAGCTCGTGGCGTACACGTCGCGGTGCCCGAGCTTGGCCAGGTTCCAGCCGGCGCGGCGGCAGGCTTCGTCGTACAGCCACCGGATAGCGCGTTTGGCCGCCAGCGTGGAGTCGCCGTCGCGGCCGATCATGCACACCCCGATGCCGGAGGTGTTGTGGTCGGGGGCGTGAGCGCCGACCCCGAGCCATCCGCGGCCCTCGTAGATCCGGCCGGCCACGTCGACCAGGAAGTTATAGTCAATGTCCGACCAGCCCTGGCCGTCCATGTGGAAGTCCTGGATCGCGCGCACGGACTGGGTCGTGGGGCCGAGGGAGTAGTGAACGATGAACTCGGTCCGCTGCGACCAGCTCGTGGTCGTCGTGCTGCGCGGCGCGCGGGCTCCCCACCCACTACGGGGAATGATGTTCACGTCGATGCCCCCGGATGGTTCGTTATGTGCTCCAGCAGTTCGCGCCGGAGCTGCTTGACCTCCAGTTCGGTGCGGGTCACCGAGTCTTTGAGGCTGTGGCCGTGGTTCGGGGTGACCTCGGCGTGGACCTTGGCCGCGGTGCTGGAGCCGGTCTCGGCGGCATGCCGGGTCGCGGCGACCTCCGCTTTCAGCCACCTAATGAACGGCTTCACAGCCGCCCGGTAGACCAGCCAGCCGATCGCCGATATCGCACCGGCCACGGCCCCGAGATAGATCAGCAGGTCGCCCAGCGCCCGGAGGGTCACGGCGCCATCCTCCCCGCAGGTCGCGTCCTGATGTTCATGGAACCGCCTCTCGCCCCCGTTGCGTCCCCTCTGATCAACACTTTAAGTGAGAGATGATTGAGATGTCTGCAACCGTCTTAGATGCTTCTGTTCACAGCCAAACCTCGGGAGGGTGCCGTGTACAGACTCGTCCACCAGTACGTCACCAAGGGCGGCGCGATCATCGACTCCCCTGCCGACAAGTTCGGCAGCATCGAAGCCGCCGCCAAGGCCGCTGGCGAGCTACTGGAAATGGATGACCGCACCGCGCTGCTGATCAACACCGTCACCGGCGGGATGGCGGCCGTACGGGTCGACCAGATCGACCACATCGCGACCGAGATGGTCAGCGACGAGGCCGCTTGAGAAGAGGCATCCCGATGAGCACCGACGAGCACACCATGCCGCCGGCGGCGCGTGACCTGCCGCCCGATGCTCTGGAATCGGCGGTACACGGCGCGGCTGCGCTCGACGTCGCCGCGGCCACTCCGGAGGGCCGTAACCTCCTCGCCCACGCCCTAGTCCAGTTGCTCCGCGACGGGTGGCTGAACACCACCGGCCCGGACACGGTGAACAAGATCCGCGAGCTGCGGGACCTGCACGGCCGGGACGGCACGTGGGACGCCTCCGGCTACCTGCGCGGCATGTACAACGGGCTGGAGCTGGCGCTGTCGGTCCTCGAAGGCGAGAGGACCCCGCAGTTCCGCGACCCGCCGGCCGACGCCAGCGGCACCGAAGGCGCCGAGCACAAAACCCAGCCCGCGCGGATCGACTACATGACTCTTCCGGACGACGAGTTCGTGGTCATCATCTCCGGGTGGCGCGGCGCCCCGATCGACGAGGACATGCAGGCGCTGGCCGCCGAGCGGGTCGGTGCCCGCGCGATGTTGGTGTTCTCCGAGCCGATCGAGGTCGCCTGATGCCGTTCGTCTGCAACTGCCGGCGCCGCCCCCTCTACGGGGTCTGGCGGGCCGGTGACAACCCGGCACAGACCGGGTGGCTTACGGCCCAGGACGGCCGGCTCATCGTCTCCGAAGACCCCGAGCAGCTCCGCCGCCAGGCCGGGCTCGCCGGCACGACCGTCCGCGAGATCCCCGCCCCGATCACCGTCACCGAATGGCTGGAGCAGACCTGATGCGCGTGAGCACCGTCGACTACCTGGACCGCGACGGCTCTACGCCTGGCCGTCTGTTCGACCGCGGCTGGTGGCTGCGGGACGTTCCCCGCCCCATG
>JAJYSQ010000353.1 GCA_021793495.1 Actinomycetes bacterium | reverse complement strand
ATCTTACCCCTCATCTGCGGGCCAGTGCGTCGAGGTCTGTGCTGCGAGACGACGCAGGCGCGCCCACGCGACGCTGCCCGGCCCCTCCAGCGCAGACGAGGGGCCGGGCAGCGAACATACCGTCACGGCCGTCGGGCACCGCGACCCGGGTGGCTGCTGCCCCCCCGCGGACGACTACTGCCTCAGTGGAAGACGACTACTGCCTCAGTGGAAGGAGTCCCCGCAGGCGCACGAACCGGACGCGTTCGGGTTGTCGATGGTGAAGCCCTGCTTCTCGATCGTGTCCACGAAGTCGACAACGGCACCGGACAGGTAGGGGGCACTCATCCGGTCGGTGACCACATGGACCCCGTCGAACTCGGCGATCACGTCGCCGTCCAGCGATCGCTCGTCGAAGAACAGCTGGTACCGCAGGCCCGAGCAGCCTCCCGGCTGCACCGCGACGCGCAACGACAGGTCGTCGCGCCCCTCCTGCTCGAGCAGGGTCTTGACCTTGCCGGCGGCGACCGGTGTGAGCACGACACCCGTGGTGGTCTGGTCCTGGACGCTCATGCGCAAGCTCCCGGTGATTGTGGGTGGAGACGGTGGTGGATGGTGCTGACTCCCCGACCATGGTGGCACACGCGGTGCCGATCAGGGTACCTCGGGGGCGTCCTCACAGCCCCGGCGCTCCCCAGACCGGGAACCAGCGCGACAGGTCCTGCTCGACCTTCAGGTCGTCACCGAGCAGACCGCGCACCTGCAGCTCCAGGGCGCTGTCCCGGCGCGGCTCTCCCTGCGGGGCGAAGGGGTAGAACGTTCCCCTCTTGAACAGGTACACCAAGCCGACCCGCCGACCTCGCGAGTCGCCGAACGCGACCAAGGAGCACAGCAGGGCAGGGCCGAAACCGTTGTCGACCAGCGTCGAGTTCACCGCGTGCAGATCGGTCACCAGGCCCGCGACGTCGTCCGGATCGCGACGCACCACCAACCAGGTGTAGCCGTACGAGTCGTCCACGCGCTCCACCGGCGGACCCTGGTCGGCATCGAGGAGGGCCTGGACGTCCGCGCTCACCTGGGCGAACGCTCCGCCCTCGGCGGCCCGGAAGCAGACCGCTCCGACGCCGGTGGGGGTCAGGTCCGCCGCGGTGGCCAGGGTCACCGCCGCACCCGGGATTCCGAACAGCTGGTCGAGGTCGGGCTGGGCCGGCTTGCTCCGCCCCAGGACGCTGTCCCACCATCCCACCCGGATCAGGCCCCCCGGCCCAGCTGCGCGGCGATCTTGGTCAGCTGGTCGAGCCGTCGCTCCAGCGGCGGGTGCGTGGCGAACATCGAGGAGATGCTGAAGCCCGGGGTGAGTGCCGGGGCGAAGAAGAACGCGTTGTAGGCCTGGGCATGCCGCAGGTCACGCGTGGGGATGCGAGCCATCTCCCCCGACACCTTGACCAGGGCGGAGGCCAGCTCGGAGGGCCGACCGGTGAGCATCGCACCTGCCCGGTCAGCAGCGAGCTCCCGGTAGCGCGACAGCGCTCGGATCAGCAGGTAGCTCAGGAAGTACACCACCACGCTGACCAGCACGACCGCGATCATCAGCATCGCGGTGTTCTGGTCGTTGCGCCGCCGGTCTCCCAGGCCCCCCCACATGGCCATCCGGGTGAGGAACCCCGCCATCACCGCGACGAACGAGGCGATGGTCATGACGGTCACGTCGTTGTGTGCCACGTGCGACAGCTCGTGGGCCAGCACGCCCTCCAGCTCGGCCTCGTCCAGCCGGCGCATGATCCCGGTCGTGACGCACACCACCGCCTGGTCACGGCCCCGACCGGTGGCAAACGCGTTGGGCACGTCGCTGTCGGAGATCGCCACCCGGGGCTTGGGCATGTCGGCCAGCGCGCACAAGCGATCGACGATCGCGTGCAGCTGGGGTGCCTCCTGCTCGGTGACGACGCGGGCCCCCATCCCGTGCAGGGCGATCTTGTCGGAGAAGTACCACTGGACCCAGGCGATCCCCACGGAGATGACCAGCACGAAGGGCCACGCCACGCCGGCCGCGATCAGGACCGCCATCAGCAGGACGTAGACCAGACCCAGCAGGACCATGGTCAGTGCCATCCGCGAACTCAGACCCCGGTCAGGGGCGTAGCGCGACTTCACCGAACGTCGAACCTCCTCGAAGAACCGAACTCGCAGGACAGACCGTGCCACGGACCAACGACACGGCATCCTGGACCAGGATGCCTGATGACCAGATCATGCCTGCTGCAACCAGAACGCCCGGCGGGACAGATCTACTCCGCAGCCGGCGAGGGTGCGCCGTGGGGGCCGATCGGGCTCCTGCGGAACGGTCGGTGCCCGCGCACAGCCACTGGTCAACCAGGGATGACCCCGTCGTCGAGGAGCAGGGCTCGAACCTCCGCGACGGTCGAGTCCGGTCCCGGAAGGATCGCCTCGGAGACGTCGATCTCCGAGTCGGGGTGCAGGGTCCCGGCCGACCTCACCCGGTCCAGCAAGGCCAGCAGCGCCGTACGGAAGGCCGGTTCGTCCCCCGACTCGACCGCGTCGGCCAGCTGCTCGTCCAGCTCCTGGAGCTGACCCTCGATCGAGTCAGCCACCTCATACTGGCCCTCGCCCAAGATCCGGATGATCACGGCTGCCCTCCCTGCTGGCCGGCGGGCTCGCCGCTCGCCGCTGCGGAGGGTTCGCTGCTGCCGGCGTCCAGCTCCGGGGTGGCTGGTGCCTGCCCGATCTCCCCCTTGAGCCGGCTGAGCTCGGAGTCCACGTTGGACCCGGCACCGATCCGCTCGAGCTCGGCGGTGATGTCGTCCTTGCCCGTGCCGGACGCGTCGTCCAGGGCACCAGAGGCCAACAGCTCGTCGATCGCGCCGGCCCGGGCCTGCATCTGCGCGGTCTTGTCCTGTGCCCGCTGCATGGCCATGCCGACATCCCCCATCTCCTCGGAGATGCCGGAGAACGCCTCGTTGATCTTGGTCTGCGCCTCGGCCGCGGTGTACGTGGCCTTGATCGTCTCCTTCTGGGTACGGAACGAGTCGACCTTCGCCTGCAGCCGCTGAGCGGAGACGGTGAGCTTCTCCTCCTCGCCCTGCAGCTGCTGGTGCTGGGTCTGCAGGTCGGTGATCTGCTGGGTCACGCCAGCCTTGCGGGTCAGTGCCTCACGGGCCAGGTCCTCGCGGTTGACGGCGAGCGACTGACGAGATCG
>JAJYSQ010000352.1 GCA_021793495.1 Actinomycetes bacterium | reverse complement strand
ATCTACCGTCCTGGTCTCGAGCACCGGATCGTCTCGGGTGCCCGGAGCGTGCGGGGCGTCCCACGGCCGCGGGCAGGCTGGGGCGCAGCTCGACGAGCCGGGCGGCCAAGTCTCGGCGCGCCTGGGCGGATCGGGGGTTGAAAGCGGTCGGCACCGTGAGGTGCCCGAGCGCGTTGACGGGTTCCGGGAAGTCCAGGATGCTCAGCCGCCGGACCTGACGGTCGGCGGTGAGCACCCGGGGACGCGGTCCGGACCCGCCATGTCGCCGACCGGCGGGCGGCAGGTCGGCGTCCAGGATGACGGCCAGCCCGGAGCGTCGGCCGGCCGGGACCAGGATGACGTCCCCGCGGCGCAGTCGGTCCAACGAAGCGGTGGCGGTCGACCGGCGTTGTGCTGAACCCGTGCGAGACACGTCTGCCTCGCGGGCCCGAAGGGCCCGGCGCAGCGCCGCGTACTCGGTGAACTCTCCGAGGTGACACGTCATCGCCTCGAGGTAGCCGGCGAGGATGTCCTCGTCCCGGCGCAGCTGGCGGGCGATGCCGACGACCGCCCGGTCGGCCTGGAACTGCGCGAATGACGACTCCAGCAGCTCGCGGGCTCGTGGCCGGCCCATCGCGGCAACCAGGTTCACCGTCATGTTGTAGGAGGGTCGGAAGGACGATCGCAGCGGATAGGTCCTGGTCGACGCCAGCCCGGCCACGGCGCGAGGGTCCAGGCCATCGTGCCACAGGACCACGGCGTGCCCCTCGACGTCGATCCCGCGGCGCCCGGCGCGTCCGGTCAGCTGCGTGTACTCCCCCGGGGTCAGTGCCGCATGCGCCTGTCCGTTCCACTTGACCAGCCGTTCCAGCACGACCGAGCGAGCCGGCATGTTGATCCCCAGGGCGAGGGTCTCGGTGGCGAACACGACCCGGACCAGTCCTCGGGAGAACAGGTCTTCGACGGTTTCCTTGAAGGTGGGGAGCAGGCCGGCGTGGTGGGCGGCGATCCCCCGTTCCAGTCCGTCGAGCCACTCGTAGTACCCCAGGACGTCGAGATCCTCATCAGCCAGCTCAGCGCACCGGTCCAGGACTCGGGCGCGGATCTCCTGCCGCTGCTCAGGGGTGGTCAGGCGCAGCCCGGCGCGACGACAGCTGGTGACCGCGGCGTCTGCGCCGACGCGGGAGAAGACGAACACGATCCCCGGAAGCAGTCCTTCGTGCTCCAGGCGGTCGATCACCTCGGGCCTGCTGGGCAGGTACCGACGCCGTGGCCGCCGGGCGCCACGGGCTGAGCGGTACCCACCCGCCTCGTGCTCGCGAGCCGCTTCGGCAGCCACCGTGACCAGCTCCGGGTTGACGGTCGCACGGTCGGCGTCCGCACCATGGACGAAGAGGTCGTGCAGGCGGTCGCCGACCATGACGTGCTGCCACAGCGGTACGGGTCGGCGTTCCTCCACGACCACGCTGGTGTGCCCGCGGACCGCGACCAGCCAGTCGCCGAACTCCTCGGCATTGCTCACCGTGGCCGACAGACAGACCAGCAGGACGGACTCGGGAAGGTTGATGATCACCTCCTCCCAGACCGCGCCGCGGGTCCGGTCCGACAGATAGTGCACCTCGTCCATCACCACGTAGCCGAGGCCGCCCAGTGTCGGGGAGCTCGCGTACAGCATGTTGCGCAGCACCTCCGTGGTCATCACCACGATGGGCGCCTCGCCGTTGACCGTGTTGTCCCCCGTGAGCAGGCCGACCTGGTGGGCACCGTGACGGGCCACCAGGTCGGCGTACTTCTGGTTCGACAGAGCCTTGATCGGGGTGGTGTAGAAGCACTTGCGGCCCTCGGCCAGGGCCAGGAACACGGCGAACTCCCCCACCACCGTCTTGCCTGCCCCGGTTGGTGCGGCGACGAGCACGCCGTTGCCCGCTTCCAGGGCCTGGGCGGCTCGCAGCTGGAAGCCGTCCAGGGCGAAGGGGTAGCCCGCTCGGAAGGAGGCCAGGGTCGGGCCGGCAGGACGGGGACTCATGTCTGCGAGGCTACGGGGTGCGGTCAGGAACCAGCAGCGTCACAGCCGCTGGCAGCACCTGAGCGGTCAGCGGCAACCGTCCCATCGGCTCTCCGTCCGCCCGCGCGCTGGTTTCGGGGGCCATGACCCGGACCCGCCGCGCTCAGCGCGACCAGGGCGTCCGTGCCGTCGCGCCCGGTGATCACCTGAACCTGGGCGCCGCGGGCGAGGCCCGAGGGTCCCCCTGGACGGAACGCACCGGCGTCAGGTCAGGGCAGGTCGTCGTACCCCTGGTCCAGGGGTACGGGGCGAGTGTCCAGGGGGGACGCTACGTCGTCGTCCCACGTGGACTGCGCGGTGGTCGCCGCGGTGCGGGCCCGGCGTCGGTCGTTGAGGATCGTGAACAGGTACGCCAGTCCGAACAGCACGATCATCGGCACCGCCAGGACTGACATGGTCACCGGGTCGCCGGTCGGGGTGGCCAGGGCCGCGAACACGAAGATCAGGAAGACGACCACGCGCCACCAACGCAACAGGTGCTCGGACCTCAGCACCCCGACCACGTTCAGCATCACGACGAACAGCGGCAGCTCGAAGGCGACCCCGAACACCAGGAACATGCGAGTGACGAAGACGAGGTACTCGTTGACCGTCACCAGGTTGGCCACGTTGGTCGGCGTCAGACCCAGCAGGATCCGGGTCGTGGAGGGCAGCACCGTGTAGCAGGCATAGATGCCTCCGGCGAACAGCGGGATGCTCGCCGAGACGAAAGTCAGTGCCCAGCGACGCTCGTGCCCGTACAACCCCGGAGTGACGAACCGCCACAGCTGGTACAGCCAGACCGGCGAAGCGACCACCACCCCGATGATCAGAGCCAGCTCCAGGTGGAAGTTGAACGGCCCGAGCACTCCCTGGATCACCAGGCCCTGGCAGGTGGCGCCGTTGGTGCTGTGCTGCCGCAAGACGTCGCAGACCGGCTGGGTCAGCACGCGCACCAGCGGGTTGTAGAAGAACCACCCGACCCCGGCCGCAGGCAGGATCGCCGCCATCGAGATGATCAACCTTCGGCGAAGCTCGCGGATGTGGTCCATCAGGGGCATCCGCCCCTCCGGGTCACGCACCCGGGTGCGTGAGCGGACGTCCTCGCTCACCATCAGCGACTCACCAAGGTCCGGTCGGGAGCATCAGGTCTCGGTGGCGGGGAGTGCGGCCTC
>JAJYSQ010000351.1 GCA_021793495.1 Actinomycetes bacterium | reverse complement strand
CTACAACCGCCATGCTGGTGGAGGACCAGCACTTCCGCCGCGACTGGTCCACGGCGTACCAGGTCGGCCGGAAGGCTGCAGCCGCGAACCTGGCGGACGTGGCGGCGATGGGTGCGGTCCCCACGGCGCTGGTGGTGGCCGTGGGTGTGCCGGGAGAGCTGCCGGCAGCGTGGGTGCTCGACCTGTCGGCGGGGTTGCGGGACGAGGCGGCCATCGTGGGGGCCAGCGTGGTCGGCGGGGACACGGTGGCCGCCGAGCGCGTCGTGGTGTCCGTCACCGCGCTGGGTGACCTGCAGGGCCGACCCCCGATCACCCGGTCTGGTGCCCGGCCCGGCGACCTGCTCGTGCTGGCTGGGTCGCTCGGCCGCTCGGCCGCCGGGTTGGACCTGCTGCGGGCCGGAGAGCGTTCCGGCGCGCTGGTCGACTCCCACCGTGTTCCCACGCCCCCGTACGCGACCGGTCCGGCGCTCGCCCGGGCCGGCGCTCGAGCGATGTGCGACGTCAGCGACGGCCTGCTCGCCGACCTGGGACACCTCGCTCAGGCCAGCGGGGTCTGCATCGAGGTCGACGCGTCCCTGCTGGTGGTGGACCCCGAGCTGGCCACAGCCGGTGACCGCCTCGGCATCCCGGCGCTGACCTGGGTGCTCACCGGCGGGGAGGACCATGCGCTGGTCGCGGCCATCGACCCGGTGTCGGCCCTGCCGTTGGTAGGGCCGACGGGGGGGCTGCGGGCGGGGGTGAGGGTGATCGGCGCGGTGCACGAGGGGAACGGGGTCGTGGTCCGAGGTGGTCCGGCAGGACTGCGCACCGCTGGCTTCGAGCACTTCGCGGCGAGGCCGTCGGCGGCGGATCCTAGGGTGGAGCCATGACCAGTGTGCCTGCGGTGCCGGCCGGCGCCGCGCCCCTGCGCGTGCTGACGATCGCCGGATCGGACTCCAGCGGGGGAGCCGGGGTCCAAGCCGACCTGAAGACCCTGCTGGCGCTGGGAGTGCACGGGATGAGTGTGGTCACCGCGGTGACCGCACAGAACTCGATCGGCGTGCAAGGGGCCTGGGACCTGCCCGTCGAGGCGGTTCGCGCCCAGTTCGCCAGCGTGGTCGAGGACATCGGCGTGGATGCCGTCAAGACCGGCATGCTGTCCAGTGCCGCCCTGGTCGAGGCCGTCGCCGAGATGCTCGCGGGGGTGACGGTCCCGGTGGTCGTGGATCCCGTCGGGGTGTCCAAGCATGGAGATCCGCTGCTCACCCCCGATGCTCTCCTGGCGCTGCGCCGGCTGCTGCTGCCGGTGGCGACGATCATCACTCCGAACCTCGCGGAGGCCGCGTCCTTGACCGGGCTGGCGGTCTCCGACCGATCGGGTCAGCAGGCGGCGGCCCGGGCGTTGAAGGAGTTTGGCCCGGGGTGGGTGCTGGTCAAGGGTGGGCACCTGGCCGGTTCCGCCGCCGACCTGCTCTACGACGGCCAGCACGAGTACTGGCTGTCCACCGAACGGCTGGACAACCGGCACACCCACGGCACCGGGTGCACCCTGGCCAGCGCGATCGCCGCAGGGCTGGCCAGGGGCATCACGGTGCTCGAGGCGGTCGCTGCGGCGAAGGAGTACGTCACCGGTGCGATCGCCGCCGGGTTCGCGCTCGGCGCCGGGATCGGCCCCGTGGACCACGCGTGGCGTTGGCGCTCGGGTGCGCGGCCCGTCCCGATCAGCGTGGACGACTCGGGGGATCGACCCGCGAGCTAGCGGGCGACCTTGCCGGCCTTCAGGCAGGAGGTGCAGACGTTCAGCCGCGTCCGCCGGCGACCCACCAGTGCGCGCACCGGCTGGATGTTGGGGTTCCAGCGGCGGCGGGTCCGCCGCTGGGAGTGCGAGACGTTGTTGCCGAACCCCGGCCCCTTGCCGCAGACGTCACACGTGGCAGCCACGCCAGACACTCCCAGAAAGACGAATCGGACAGGCAGGCCGCGGGCATCGAAACTCCAGCACGGAACGCCTGGGACCCGGCAAGCCCGGGCATTGGGTGCCAGGGTAGCCCACCTGGGCAGGGTGGGGCCACCGCCGAGGCCACCACGGCTACCCTGCGCAGGAGCCGGACGGCGCCGGACTGGAAGGAGACGCTCGGTGGTCATGGGTCGGACCAGCGCCGGCTGCTTCGTGGACCAGCCGCTGCGCACCCTGATCGGTGATCGCACGGCCGAGGCCCTCGCTTCCGGGTGGGGCCTGCGTACGGTCGCCGACCTGCTGGGGCACTACCCGCGCCGGTACGCCACCCGGGGTGAGCTGACCGATCTGTCGGCGCTGCGCCCGGGCGATCTGGCCACCGTCCTGGCTCGCGTGGAGCAGGTGCGGCGCACCCCGATGCGCCAGCGCCGTGGGGACGTGCTTCGGGTCGTGGTCACTGACGGGCGACACCGTCTCGAGCTGGCCTATTTCAACCAGTCGTGGCGCCAACGCGAGCTGTACCCCGGGCGGGTCGGGCTGTTCGCTGGCAAGGTCGAGCTGGTCGCCCGCCGCCTCCAGCTGTCCCACCCGGACTACCAGCTGATCGATGCCGATCCCGATGTTCGCGCTGACCTGAGCGCTGACCTGGCTGCCGGGCTGGGCACCCAGCCCGGTGACCGGGTCCAGGGGTTGCCGGCCTTTGCCGGGACGATCATCCCGGTCTACCCGGGGACTGCGACGCTGCCGTCGTGGCGGGTGGCCCAGGCGTTGCGCATCGCCCTCGACGCCTTGGACACTGCGCAGGTCGACGACCCGCTGCCCGCCGAGATCCGGTTGGATCGTGGGCTGGTCGGGCTGGTCGAGGCGTGGCGGGGCATCCACCGCCCGGCCGAGGCGCCCGACATCGAGCGCGCGACGGCCAGACTCCGGTTCGACGAGGCTTTCGTGCTGCAGGTCGCGTTGGCCCAGCGTCGGCACGCGACCCGCAGGGCTCGGGCCCGACCTCGGCGGACCGTACCGGGCGGCCTGCTCGACGCCCTGGACTCGGCCCTGCCGTTCACGCTGACCGGTGAGCAGCTGGCCGCTGGTCGGGTGATCCTCGACGAGCTGGCCGGTCAGCAGCCGATGTCCCGGCTGCTGCAGGGCGAGGTGGGTTCCGGCAAGACCGTGGTGGCCGTACGGGCCATGGTGGCCACGGTGGACGCCGGTGGCCAGGCCGTGCTCCTGGCCCCGACGGAGGTGCTGGCGACCCAGCACCACGGGTCGGTAGAT
>JAJYSQ010000350.1 GCA_021793495.1 Actinomycetes bacterium | reverse complement strand
TCCTGGTGCCGGCCACCGTGGCGTTGCTGGGCCGATGGAACTGGTGGCCCTCGAAGCTGGCCCCACCCGACGACGAGCCGGAGGCCGAGGCCAGCGTCCCCGCGGAGGTGTCGGGCTGATCCCGGGTGCACACCGACACCGCAAGGCGCGCACGACCGGACGGCAACCGGACGGCGCGCCGGTCGCGTCGGGAACCGCCGCACTCACAAGGCGCGGGTGGACCCGGGGCCGGTACCCGGCGGGTAGCGCCTGGTGTCCGGGGGCACCGCCCAGGCCAGTGCCAGGGAGCCCTGTACGGGCAGCGGCGGCGCCGACGGGCTGACCGCGGGTGCCGGCGAGGTCTGGCTGCGCGGCAGGACGGTGCCCGGCGGGTAGATCTGGCCATCAGCGGCGACCACCGGGAGCTCGCGTGGTAGCTGGTCGTTCGGCAGGACCGAGGCTTTCGGGTTCCACGTCCCCGCCGACGACACCCCGTACAGCGCGTCGTAGATCGCTCGGACGCTGGGCCCAGACGTGAGCTCGCCGGTGCCGCCCTGCTGGACGGTCATCACGATCGCGTACTGAGGGTGGCCGACCGGCCCGGCGTAGCTGGCGAACCAGGACTGGGTCTGCTTGCCGGACACCTGGGCCGTACCGGTCTTCGTGGCCACGGTGATCTGGCTGAACGGCCAGTTGGCGAAGGGGAGGTAGCCGGTGCCGAGCGGGCTGGTGGTCACCGTGGGCAGAATCTGCTGCAGGTACTGGATGACCGACGGGGACACCGGGATATGTCCGGCCACCTTGGGCGCGAACGTCTTCACCACCGTGCCCGAGGGGGTGACGATCGCCTTCGCCAGCTGTGGGACGTACAAGGTGCCTCCGTTGGCGACAGCGGCGTAGGCACGGGCCATCTGCAGCGGGGTGGCCAGGAAGTCGCCCTGGCCGACGGCGAAGTTCAGCTCGTCCCCAGGAAGGTACTGCCCGTCGTACCTGCAGTAGTACTGGTCGGTGAAGTTGGTCGGGGCCGTCTTCAGCGCCGCGCAGTACGGGCCGCGGATCGCCTTCCAGAAGGCCAGCCGCCACGCCCTGCTCGGGACCCGGCCGGGTGCCTCGCCCGGCAGGTCGATCCCGGTCGGCTGGCCCAACCCGTAGGCGTCGGACATCTGGACCAGGGCATCCTTGGCATCGGTGCCGTTCGTGCCACCGGCATTCAGCCACATCTGGTAGCCCAGCTGGTAGAAGACCGTGTCGCAGGAGACCTGGGTGGCCTCTTGCAGCGAGATCATCCCGAACGACTCGTTGTGGTAGTTGCCGAACTGCCGGCCCCCCAGGGTGATGGAGGGCATGCAGTCGTACGAGCCGTGCAGGTTGAACCCGGACTTGCCGGCCGCGGAGATCGTGACGATCTTGAACACCGATCCGGTCGGGTACTGCCCGGCGATCGCCCTGTTGAGCAGCGGTTCGTGGTTGGCCGGACTGGTCAGTGCGTTGTAGTTCGCCTGAGAGATGCCGCCCACCCAGACGTTCGGGTTGTAGGACGGGTAGGAGGACATCGCCACGATCCGCCCGGTGTGCACATCCATCACCACCACCGCCCCGGCCGGTGCCCGGTAGGTGGCACCGGGACCGCCGGTGATGTTGGTCATGTTCCGGGCGCGCTGGATCGCTGCGGCGAGCGCCTGCTGGGCAGCGGCCTGGACCCGGGCGTCGATGCTGGTCACCAGGTAGTTCCCGGGGACCGCCGGGGTGGTGCTCATCGTCGACACGACCGATCCGGCGCTGTTCACCTCCAGCTTGGTGGCCCCGGGCGTGCCCCGTAGCGCGGTGTCGTACTGCTGCTCCAACCCGGAGCGCCCGACCAGCTGCCCGGCCTGCAGGGCGTTCGGGGCGTTGGATCTCCCGGCCGCCGACTGGGCGGCCAGCTCGGAGGCCGACACCGGGCCCACGTAGCCGAGCAGGTGGGCGGCTTGCACGCCGTACGGCTGGGGGTACTGCCGGACGGCTTGCAGCTCGGCGGTCACTCCCGGGTACCGGCTCTGCTCCTGCATGATCTGCAGGGCCGCTGCCTGGTTGGCGTTTGTGCTGATCGGCACCGGCTGGTAGGGCGAACCAGTCCAGCACACCCCGGCGACCGAGCCCGGCTGACCGCACAGCGTGGTGCGCGCCAGGATCGACGAGTACGGCACGCCGAGGGTCGCCGCTACCCGTTTCAGCACGGCGGTACCGCCGTCGGGCTGGCTGGACAGGGCCGTCAGGCTGACCGAGACCACCAGGCTGGTCTGGTTCTGGGCCAGCGGGCGGCCCATGTCGTCGAGGATCATGCCGCGGACCGCCGGGGTCGACACCACGCGGATCTGGTCGTTGGCGGCCAACGCCTTCAGCGACGGGCCCACGTCGACCTGGAGATACCACAGCCGTCCGAGCAGCGTCACCACCAGCGAGACGATGAGCACCTGTACCACCGTCAGCCGACGGCTCGACCTGTCCAGCACGGTTGGACCCACTCCTTATCCCTCGCGGGCTCAGCCCGAGCCTGCGTCCGGGTCAACGACCGCGGTCCAGGTTATGTCCCCCGGGTGGGTGGTGGCTTCACGGGGTTCGTCCCACCCGGCGTCGTCGGGCCGAGCGCACCACGGCACCGAGCAGCCCGGTGCCCACCAGGACCACCGTGACCAACAGACCTACCGTGACGAGCGGCCCGAGGCCCACCGATGGGCGGGGTAGGCGCTGGGCCGCCGGGGCGGTGCGTACCGCCGAGGAGAGGGTGGGTGCGGTCAGCCCGGGACCGGGGCTCCGCACCGCGGCGCTGGGGACCGGTGCGGGCGGGGCCGACCCCGCCGAGCGCGCGGCCGGGGCTGCCGCCCCGGTCCTGGCGAGGTCGACCATCGTGATCTGCGGCACCCCGACGGTCGGCGACACCCCGACCGCGGTCGTCGACGGGCATCGACCCTCCAGGCAGACGCGCACGTCGACGCTGTCCCGGCTGCGGACCTGGAGGTGGACGCTCGGGCCATTGAGGGTCGTGACGTGGGCACCCCCGGTGCTGGCGGCTCCCGGGGTCGAACCGGTCACGGGTACGCCGCCGACCTGGGGAGCACGGGCCGCAGCGGCGCCACAGGCCGCCGTTGGGTCGACCCCGGTGGAGACGCAGGTGGCCGCTCCGCCAGTCGCGGTCATGGTGACCGTCCCGCTGGAGCCGGTGGTTGCCGTGGCCGTGACCGGGCCCTGCAGG
>JAJYSQ010000349.1 GCA_021793495.1 Actinomycetes bacterium | reverse complement strand
CTTGACCATGGAGTTCGTCCAGGGCCGCACGCTGCGCGAGGAGCTGCGCCGAGCCGGGCGGCTCGACCTGGAGACGGCGGCACCGATCCTCGACCGGGTGCTGGCCGCGCTGGCCGCGGCCCACCGGGCGGGGCTGGTGCACCGCGACGTCAAGCCGGAGAACGTCCTGCTGGCCGAGGACGGCCGGGTCAAGGTCGCCGACTTCGGACTTGCCCGGGCGGTCAGCGCCCGGTCGGGAACGACCCAGGGCAAGCTCATCGGCACCGTCGCCTACCTGGCGCCCGAACGGACCACCGCGGGCACCGCGGACGCCCGCTCGGACGTGTACTCCGCCGGCATCCTGTTCTACGAGATGCTCACCGGTCGCAAGCCGTACGACGGAGACGACCCGGTGAACGTCGCGTTCCGCCACGTCAACGAGACCGTGCCCGCCCCGTCCCTGGCCGTCGCCGGGATCCCCCCGGCCATCGACCAGCTGGTGGCGAGGGCCACCGCCCACGATCCGGACCGTCGCCCGCACGACGCCGAGGCGATGCGCACCGAGCTGGTCCAGGCCGTCGCCGGCCTCGCCCAGGCAGACCGGCCCTCAGCCGGGCACGCTCTGGTCGCCGCGGGCGCCGACGGCCTGGACCGCACCCTGGTCGTCGACTCGGGCGCAAGCCGGCGGGTCAGCGCGACCAACATGCTGGAGCTGCCCGACACCTCGCTCCTGGTCGAGCAGGCACCGGACGCCCGGACGCCGGCATCCCCGGTGCAGCCCCGGCCGAGCGATCGGTTGCCGCGCCGTCGCCGACTGCGCGGCACGCTGGCGCTGCTGCTCGTGCTGCTGCTGGCGGCGGGCCTGTCCGGGGCCGCCTGGTGGGTCGGAGCCGGCCCGGGGGCGTACACCACCACCCCGTCACTCCTCGGGCTGACCAGCTCCCTCGCCCAGTCGAGAGCCTCGGCAGCGGGGCTGACCGTGCGGTACGCGCCCTCGCGCTACAGCGAGACCGTCCCGCGCGACGACGTGATCGCCACCACGCCGGCACCGAACATGCGGATCCACAAGGCCGCCGCGATCACCGTGGTGCTGTCCCTGGGTCCTGAGCGTTTCGCCACCCCCACCCTGGTCGGGCTGACCGTGCCCGCCGCGCAGTCCGCGCTCGGCGCGGCGCACCTGGTGATGGGACGCCAGACCGGTGCGTACAGCACCACGGCAGCCTCGGGGACCATCCTGTCCAGCAACCCGCCAGCCGGCACCGAGGTCAAGCGCGGCTCAGCGGTGGCCGTGGTGGTCAGCCAGGGACCGCCGCCGGTACCGATCCCCGCAGTCGTGGGCCAGCCGCTCGCCCAGGCGCAGTCCGCCCTGACCCGGGCCGGGCTGACCTCCACGGTTGCCGGGCGCTCCTACAGCGACACGGTCCCCGCCGGGTCGGTGATCAGCGCCAGCCCCTCGTCGGGCACCGCCCCGAAGGGGTCCTCGGTGAGCCTCACCGTGTCCCAGGGCCCGCCCCCGGTCCCGGTACCTGACGTGATCGGCAAGTCGACCTCGGCCGCGGAGTCCCTGCTGACCCAGGCCGGGTTCCAGGTCAAGATCACCTACATCCTGGGTGGGTTCTTCGGGATCGTGCGGACCGAGGACCCGCCGGGCGGGCAGTCCGCCCCCAAGGGGTCGACGATCGCCATCGGCGTGATCTGACCCGACCTCACCCGGCCCGCTGGCCCTACCCACAGCCGCGGGTAGGGCCGGGGCCCCAGGGCGTGGCAGGCTGACCGGGTGCCCGTCCGCAGACCCTCACCGATCGGAGCCCACGTGCCGGTCGCCGGCGGCTTGGCGACCGGCGGGCTACGGTACGCCGACCAGGTCGGGGCCGAGGTGATCCAGGTCTTCATCGGCAGCCCTCGTACCTGGGCCACCCCCACCGGGAACCCGTGGGAGGACGAGCAGCTGCGCACCGAGGCTGCCCGCCGGAGGCTGTCGGTGTTCGTCCATGCCCCCTACCTGATCAACCTGGGCACCCCCAGCCCGGCGACGCTCGCTCGGTCGGTCGCCTCCCTGCACCACTGCCTGCGCCGGTCCACGGTGATCGGCGCGACCGGGGTGGTGCTGCACACCGGCTCCGCGGTGCACCCGGGGACCCGGGACCGGGCGATGCACCAGGTACGAGAGGCGCTGCTGCCCCTGCTGGCCGAGCTCGACGAGGTGGCCGAGACCGCAGGCAGCGCCCCCTGGCTGCTGCTCGAGCCCAGCGCCGGGACGGCGAACGCCCTCGCCTCGCGCGTCGAGGACCTCGGCCCCTACCTCGAAGCCCTCGATCACCATCCACGCCTGGGCGTCTGTCTGGACACCTGCCATGCGTTCGCCGCCGGGCACGACCTAGCGGCCCCAGGAGGCCTGAAGCGCACGCTCGACACGCTGGTCAAGTCGGTCGGCAAGGGCCGGCTGCGCCTGGTGCATGCCAACGACTCGAAGGATCCGGCCGGCTCGGGACGTGACCGTCACGCCTCGATCGGCCAGGGCCGCATCGGCGCCGAGGCTTTCGCCGAGCTGTTCCGCCATCCGGGGACCAGCGGCGTGCCGATCGTGGTGGAGACCCCAGGCCAGGCTGGAGACCACCGGCGCGACATCGAGCTGCTGGCCGAGCTGCGTGCCCGGTGAGACCGTCGCCCGGGGACCGGACCGCCCCGGCGGCGGGGGCGGGCTGCCCGCGACCCTGGGGCTGGTCGCGGTCACCGCGGTGTGGGGGTCGACGTTCCTGGTGGTCAAGGACGCGATCGCCACGATGCCGGCGATGGACTTCCTGGCCGTCCGGTTCGTGCTGGCCACGGTGGCGATGGTCCTGGTCCGCCCCCGGGCGGTGCGTGGCCTGGGCGCCGCCGGCTGGCGCCACGGCATCCTGCTCGGCCTGGTGCTGGCCGCCGGGTACGTGACCCAGACGATCGGCCTGGCCACCACGCCAGCTGCCGTGTCCGGGTTCATCACCGGGATGTTCGTGGTCGTCACCCCGGTGATCGGCCTGCTCGTGCTGCACCGACGCGTCACCATGTCGACCTGGACGGCGGTCGGGCTGGCCACCGCCGGTCTCGGGCTGATCTCCCTGCGCGGAGCCAGCATCTCCTCCGGGGAGCTGCTCACCCTGGCCTGCGCGGTCGCGTTCGCCGTGCACATCGTCGGGCTGGGCGAGTGGTCCGCCGGCCACGACGCCTATCCGCTGGCGGTCGTCCAGCTCGGCACGG
>JAJYSQ010000348.1 GCA_021793495.1 Actinomycetes bacterium | reverse complement strand
GGGGTGCAGCCCGACCACCCGGGCCGCGTCGTCGGCGGTCAGCGCCTCTTCGGTGAGCAGTACGACGGCGTACACCACACCTCCACACCTCGGGCACACCTCGGGACGGCACACATTCGGGACGGCTGACCCCTCGACGGCGAGCGGTCTGGTCACGAACGGTACCGGGTCGCGGGCCCACCACGGGCGCCGGTCAGGCTCACCCACGGTCGACCAGGTACCGGGCGAGCAGCTCGTCCCGGTCGACGAGCAGGTGGCCGATCCGCAGCCGGACCGGCCCGACGCAGCGATCCAGGTCGAGCAGCCGAGGCCCTGGTGAGCCGGTGAGCAGCGCCGCGGTGGTCAGGCACAGCTCGTCGAGCAGGCCACCGGCAACCACCTGCCCGAGCAGGGTCGGACCGCCCTCGCACAGCAGCCGGCGCAGCCCTCGGGCCGCCAGCGCAGCCAGCGCCTCGCTGAGGTCCACCCGGTCGCGGCCCACCAGGACGACGTCGGCGAGCGTGGCGAGCTCGGCCCGGCGACGGGCGTCGGCGCTGGTCGTCGTCAGCACGAGCGGACGGCTCGAGCCCTCCCGGGGCTGCAGATGTTCCAGGTCGATCTCGGCTCGGGCGGTGACGACAGCGAGCACGGGGGCGGGGAGCTGGCCACGAGCGCGTCGGTGGGCGGCGTGCTGGGCAGCGGCGGCGGGCGGGCGGTACTCCTCGGTCCGCACGGTCCCCGCGCCGACCAGCACCGCGTCGGCCAGGCCGCGCAGCACGCCGAACACCCGCCGGTCGCCCTCGCCGGACAGCCCGCCAGATCGGCCGTCCAGACCGGCGGCTCCGTCGGCGGAGGCCACCATGTTGGCGCGGACCCAGCAGTCGCTCGGGCTCGCTGCCTCCGGATAGGCGTACGCCTGTACCAGGTCCTCGTCGGCCAGCTCGCGGTCTGGGTCCTCCAGGGGTGTGGGGAGCAGCTGGTGCATCCCCCCATCTTCGCCTGAGCGCGGCAGGGTAGCGTCGGTGGCGTGCCGCTGCCCTGCCTCGCCGACCGGTGGCCCGAGGTCTCGGCGGAGCGGATGGTGGCCGACCTGATCCCTCCGCCCGGCTTTGCCTCCGTCAGCTTCGCCACCTACGTACCGGATGAGTCCTACCCCAGCCAGGCCCGAGCCCGCGAGCTGCTCAAGGGGTACGCCGCGCAGCTGCACCGCCCGGTGCCGCGGCGCCGGCGTCGACTCCGTGCCTCGTCCGGCCCGGCGGCATCCGGGGTCTACCTCGATGGCGGGTACGGTGTCGGCAAGACCCATCTGCTGGCCTCGCTCTGGCACGCCTGTCCGGGCCCGAAGGCCTACGGGACGTTCGTCGAGATCACCAACCTGGTCGGGGCCCTGGGGTTTGCCGCAACCGTCGCGTCGTTGGCAGGCACGCGTCTGCTGGCAATCGACGAGTTCGAGCTGGACGACCCGGGGGACACCATGCTGGTGTCCACGCTCCTGGGGCAGCTGTTCGACCGAGGGGTGTCGGTGGTCGCGACCTCCAACACCCTGCCGCAAGCACTGGGGGAGGGGCGCTTCGCCGCCGACGACTTCACCCGCGAGATCCTCGGCCTGGCGGACCGGTTCACCGTCGTCAGCATCGATGGTCCGGACTACCGCCACCGGGGCAGGACCCCGGCGCCCGAGACGGCCGCCGACAGCGAGCTGGCGGAGCTGGCCGCGCGGGTTCCCGGGGCCACCCTCGACGAGTTCGACCGGCTGCTCGACCACCTGCGCGAGCTGCACCCGGTGCGGTACGGGGCGCTGCTGGACGGGGTGCCGCTGGTCGTGCTGCGCGGGGTCCGTACGGTCACCGACCAGTCGGTCGCCCTGCGCCTGGTCGTGCTGGCCGACCGGCTGTACGACCGGGACGTCGCCCTGGTCGCCTCCGGAGCGGGGTGGGACCGGGTGTTCTCCGAGGAGATGCTCGCTGGTGGGTTCCGCAAGAAGTACCGACGGGCCTTGTCCCGGCTGGCGTGGCTCGCCGGGCGGGGCGATGAGGTGCTGGCTCGGTGTGGTGGCAGGATCGGCGGATGATCCGTCACATCGTGCTGTTCCGTCGGCACCCGGGCATGGCCGCCGACGACCCGGCGGTGGTCGCTGCGGTGGCCGCCGCCGCCGGGCTCGGCCGGCGCATCCCGGGGATCCTGGCCTGGAGCTTCGGGCCGAACGTGACCGAGCGGGAGATCGCGTACGACTACGGCCTGGTGGCCGACCTGCCCGACCAGCAGGCGTTGCGGGCGTACCTGGAGCACCCGGCGCACCTGCGGGTGATCACCGAGCTGCGGGGGGTGGCCACCTGGGTCATCGCCGACCTGGTGGTGGACGGGTCAGGCTGAGCCGGCGACGCGTACCAGTGCCACGGAGGTCGCGGCCATGAGGACCTGGTGCCCGGAGCATCGGGTGGATCTCGCCGGGAAGTCGGCCACCACCTCGAGCGCGGGGACGTCCAGCTCGACCCGACGCCCGGCGCTGGCCAGGCAGGCCACCACCCGGATGTCGTCCCGGTGGACCACCAGCCACGCCGCTGGGGCGTCATAGGGCACTCGGACCCGGTCCAGCCGCGGATCGGACAGGGCTGGCTCGTGGCGGCGCAGCAGGATCAGCCGGCGGTACCAGGCCAGCAGCTCACGGTGGCCCTCGGCCTCGGGCTCGGCCCAGTCCAGCTGGGACCGACGGTAGGTCGCCTCGTCCTGCGGGTCGGGCACTGCCGCCGGGTCCCAGCCGGTAGCCGCGAACTCCCGTCGACGCCCGGCGGTGAGCGCGTGGGCCAGCTCCGGGTCGGTGTGGTCGGAGAAGAACTGCCAGGGCGTGCCGGCCGCCCACTCCTCGCCCATGAAGATCATCGGTGTGGCCGGACCGGTCAGGGCCAAGGCGGCGCCGATGGCCAGCCGGCGGAGGTCCAGGGTCGCCGAGGGTCGGTCCCCGCGGGCCCGGTTGCCCACCTGGTCGTGGTTGCTCAGGAACGCCACGAAGCGGCTGCCGGGGGTGGTGTGCCGGTCCACGCCAGCGCCGTGGTGACGCTGGCGGAACGAGGAGTACGTACCATCATGGTAGTACGCCCGTCCCAGCACCTTCGCCGTAGCCGCGTACGGGTCCCGGGCGAAGTCGGCGTAGTACCCCGCGGACTCTCCGGTCAGCAGGGCGTGCAGGGCGTGATGGATGTCGTCGTCCCAGGTGGCATCCAGTCCGAGGCCGCCGACGGACG
>JAJYSQ010000347.1 GCA_021793495.1 Actinomycetes bacterium | reverse complement strand
GGGCAGCAGCCAGAGGAGCGCGCGTGACGACCGCCGACAATCCTATATGACATAATGTACATTATCGGCTAATTGGGCAGGGGCAGGGGAGACCGAACCACCGAGCCGTTGACCGTTGGCCGAACGTGGTCGATATCACCTCCACGCCGGGGGTCGATATCACCTCCACGCCGGGGCGCGGCGGACCAGGATAGGCAGCATGAGCACCCCGGATCTCTCCGACCCCGTCGCGCCCGACGACACGCACGAAAGCTTGCCCAGCGACCTGGCGATCGCCTCGGCCTGCTCGCTGGATCCGATCACCGATGTGGCGGTCCGCGCGGGTCTGCCCGCCGAGCGGCTCGTGTCGTACGGCCCGTACCTGGCGAAGGTCGACCACCGGGTCGTCGAGGACCTGGCCGACCGACCGCTGGCCCGGTATGTCGCGGTGACCGCGATCACCCCGACGCCCCTCGGGGAGGGCAAGACCACCACGGCAGTCGGTCTGGCCCAGGCGATGGCGGTCCTGGGTCGGCACGCCACGCTCACGATCCGCCAACCCAGCATGGGCCCGACCTTCGGGATCAAGGGTGGGGCCGCAGGCGGGGGGTGGAGCCAGATCGTGCCGATGCAGTCGCTCAATCTGCACCTCACCGGGGATTTCCACGCGGTGACCGCCGCGCACAACCTGCTGGCCGCGATGCTCGACAACCACCTGCACCATGGCAACGCCCTGGGGGTGGACCCGCGCTCGATCACCTGGCCTCGGGTCCTCGACGTCGACGACCGGGCGCTGCGCCACGTGGTCGTGGGCTTGGGATCCCGGACCGACGGGGTACCGCGGCAGTCGAGGTTCGACATCACCGCGGCCAGCGAGGTCATGACGCTGCTCGGGCTTGCGCGTGACCTGGGCGACCTGCGGGCACGGCTGGGCCGGATCGTGATCGGCACGACCTACGACGGTCAGCCGGTCACTGCCGAGGACCTGCACGCCGCCGGAGCGATGGCAGTGATCCTCACCGACGCGCTCTCCCCCACCCTGCTGCAGACTCTGGAGCACACTCCGGTCCTGGCGCACACCGGACCTTTCGGCAACATCGCCACCGGTAACTCCTCGGTGCTTGGTGACCTGGTCGGGGTGCGGACCGGGGAGGTGCTCATCACCGAGGCCGGGTTCGGCGCTGACATGGGGGCTGAACGACTGTTCAACGTCAAGTCCCGGGTCTCCGGCCTGGCTCCCGAGGTGGCCGTGGTCGTGGCCACGGTGCGGGCGTTGAAGGTGCACTCCGGGGCGCACCGGGTCGTCGCCGGGCGACCGCTGCCACCGGAGCTGCTGGTGGAGAACCCCGACGAGGTGTGGCAAGGCGCGGCGAACCTGCGCCACCACCTGGACATTGTGGCCCGCCACGGCGTAACTCCGGTGGTGGCGGTGAACGCGTTTCCCACCGACCACCCCAGCGAGCTGGCCGCGGTGGTGCAGATCGCCGCCGAGCACGGGGTGTCGGCCGCGGTGGCCACCCACGTGCGCGACGGCGGCAAGGGGGCCACCGAGCTGGCCGCCTTGGTGCTCGACACTCTCGGCTCCCTCGATCCTGCCGCTCCGCGGTTCCGGATGCTCTACCCCGAGTCGATGCCGCTGGTCGAGAAGATCACCACGGTCGCCCGTGAGGTGTATGGCGCCGCGGGGGTCGACCTCGCCCCAGCCGCCGCCCGCGACCTGGACTCCTACGAACGGCTCGGGTATGGACACCTGCCGGTCGTGGTGGCCAAGACCCACCTGTCCACCACCGCCGACCCAGCAGCGCACGGGGCGCCCCGAGGGTGGCGGCTGCCGGTTCGCGAGGTCCGCCTGGCTGCCGGCGCCGGGTACGTCTACGCGCTGGCCGGTACGATCCAGACGATGCCGGGCCTGCCGGCCCACCCGGCGGCCGAGCGGATCGATCTGCGGGCGGACGGAACCATCGTCGGACTCGGTTGAGTCCGACGCAGCGACGCGGTCAGGGAATCTTCTCAGCCTACCGCGCGTTCTCCCCGTGTTGCACCCCGCTGGGATCACGTACCCGAGGCGTGACACGGACCAGGAGGCGAATGATCATGGTGGACCGTGTGCTGCGCGGTACGCGAATGGGATCCCTGAGCTATGAGACCGACGATGGCGCCGACATCGCGCCCCGGCAGGTCGTGACCTTCGTGTGTGCTCGTGGCCACCGTACCTCGGTGACGTTCTCCGTGGAGGCGGAGCTGCCCGCATCCTGGGAGTGCCGTAGCTGCGGGGCGTCGGCGACGATCTCCGACGGTGCCAGGCACTCCTCGGTGGCGGCCAAGCCGGCACGGACTCCGTGGGACATGCTCATGGAGCGGCGAACGATCAGCGACCTGGAAGAGCTTCTGTCCGAGCGGCTGACCCTGCTGCGCTCGGGTCAGCTGCACCTGACCGACACTCCCCGAGTGTCGTCGAGCCGGGACGCGGCCCGCGAGCGTCGCAAGAGCGCCTGAGCCCCGTCTGGGACGGCTCCTGCAGCGCGACGGTGTGACCTGCGTGTTACGGCGGGTCGTCGTGCGACTGGACGACCTTGCCGGCGATGACGCCGCCCCGGGGGGTGCCGGCACGGTCGTCCGTCCCCGCCCGGGTCCATCGCCGGTATCCGGGTGGTGAGACCAGCAGCACGGCCCGACGGCCGGCCCAGGTGAACAGGGCCCGGCGGACCCAGCGGCGAGTCACGGGTGGGAGGAGCAGCAGCGCGAGGGTGTCGCTGAGGAAGCCGGGCACGACCAGCAAGAGGCCGGCCAGGAGCAGGACGGTCTCCTCCGCCAGCTCCGCGGCGTTGTCGATGGGCGGCGATCCGGTTCGCGGACCCGGCCCCAGGGCTCCGAGTGCCTGGCGCACCGCTCGGCGCAGCACCAGCGCTCCGGCCAGGACGGACAGCGCCAGCAGCCCGATCGTCGTCCACCAGCCGATCCACGAGGCCACCGCGAGCAGCACGGCCACCTCGAGGAACGGCCAGACGAGAAAGGTAACCACCCGAACCAGCCGCCCGTACCGGTGGTTGGCCGCGGGGTGGCTCACCGCGGAGCCGCCGAGACGCGTCCGGGTGCCGGACGCGAGGAGGCCCGTCGTCGGTGTAGAAGCTGGCGAGCGCGGGACTGCACGCCCCAGATCGTCACCCGCCACAGCGCCTCGGCCACGATCGCCCGGCTCATCTTGCTGGCGCCCCGTTGGCGCTCGATGAACGTGATCGGCACCTCGACAA
>JAJYSQ010000346.1 GCA_021793495.1 Actinomycetes bacterium | reverse complement strand
GGTTGACAACAGCCGGCTCAAGTATGCACCATGCTGCCACGTCGTGCAGATTGTATGACTACACGAGGCTCAACTTTGTAGAGTCTCAGTGCATTCCCCACGGCCGTCTCCCACGGCCGTCTCCCGCGGCCGTCTCCCACCTCGGGGTCGTGCTCAGCCGACGGACAGGTCCAGGCGCCGACCGGACTGCCACACGGCCCGGGTCTGTGCCACCCCCGGCCGGTAGGCCAGGTGCAGATAGCTGGGCGCGTCCAGGACCAGGACGTCGGCCCGCGAGCCCGGGCGCAGGACCCCGATGTCGTCGCGGCGCAACGCACGGGCCCCGCCGGCCGTCGCCGCCCAGACCGCCTCGGCCACGGTCATCCGCATCTCACGCACGGCCAGAGCGATGATGAACGGCATCGAGGTGGTGTAGGAGGTGCCCGGGTTGCAGTCGGTGGCCAGTGCCACGCACACCCCGGCATCCAGCAGCCGACGAGCATCCGGGTAGCGCGAGCCGGTCGAGAACTCCGCCCCCGGCAGCAGCGTGGCCACCGTGGCCGAGCCGGCCAGCGCGGCCACGTCCGCGTCGACCAGGTAGGTGCAGTGGTCGGCGCTGGCCGCCCCCAGCTCGCAGGCCAACGCCACGCCCGGGCCGGGGCCGAGCTGCCCGGCGTGCACCCGGAGCCCGAGCCCCTGGGCCGCCCCGGCCGTGAGCACCCGGCGCGCGGCGTCCGCGTCGAAGGCACCACGCTCACAGAACACGTCCACCCACCGGGCGTACGGGGCAGCGGCCCGCAGCATCGTGGTCGCGACCAGCTCGACGTACCCGTCCGGGTCGTCGGCCCACTCCACGGGTACCACGTGGGCTCCGAGAAAAGTCGTCTCCTCGGTGACCTGACGGGCCAGGCGCAGGCTGCGAGCCTCGTCGGCCACGGTCAGCCCGTACCCGCTCTTGACCTCGACGGTGGTCGTGCCGGACCGGTGCATCTCCGCGAGCAGCCACCGCAGGTTCGCCGCCAGGCGTCGGTCGTCGGCCGCGCGGGTCGCGGCAACCGTGGTCCGGATCCCCCCGGCGGAGTACGGCACACCAGCCATCCGAGCCGCGAACTCCTCCGCGCGGTCGCCGTCGAACACCAGGTGGGCATGCGAGTCGACGAACCCGGGAAGCACCGCCCGCCCGCCGACGTCGACCTGGTGATCCGCGACCGGGGCCACGGCACGGTCTCCGACCCACGCAACCCGGTCACCGTCGAGCAGCAGCGCCGCGTCCCGGCGCACACCGAGCACACCGGTCTGCTGGTCGGGGTCGTTGGTGACCAGCTCGCCGATGCCGGTCAGCAGGGTCGAGCTCACGGTGCCCCCGGCTGGTCGGCGGGGCCGGCCAGCTCGTGCACGGCCTGGGCCAGCAGCGGCCCGACCTCTCCGAGCACCCGGTGTCGGCCGTCGCGGGCAAGCTCGCGGCCGCCGACCACGACCGTGTGCACGTCAGCGGCCGTGGCGGCGAACACCACCTGCGACGGGTCGGCCCCGGCGGTCCGTACCGAGTCCATCCGGATGGCGACCAGGTCCGCCGGGGCTCCCGGGGCCAGCCGCCCGGCGTCCGGCCAGCCAAGTGCGCGGTGCCCGTCTGCGGTGAGCGCCGTCACCAGTGGTCCGGGGGCGAAGCTCCCGCGGGACCCGGTGGCCAGCCGCTCGTCCAGCTCGACCCCGCGGGCCTCCTCCAGCAGATCGATCACCGCGTGGCTGTCGCTGCCCAGCACCAGCCGGGCACCGGCCCGCACCAGCCGCCCAGCCGGCCCGATCCCGTCGGCCAGGTCCCGTTCCGTGGTCGGGCACATCGCCACACTGACCCCGGCCGCCCCGAGGGTGGCGACGTCCAGCTCGTCCAGATGGGTGGCGTGCACCACGGTGGTGGAGGGTGCGAGCACCCCGGCACGGGCCAGCAGCGCAGTGGGGCTCACCCCGTAGGCAGCCCGGGTCGCGGTGTTCTCCGTCGGCTGTTCGGACAGGTGGACGTGCAGCGGCACCTGGCGCTCTCGGGCCCAGGCGGCGACCGTGGCGAGCTGCTCGGGTGGCACGGCTCGCACCGAGTGGATGGCCGCACCCACCCGGACCGACGCCTGGCCGCTCACCTGGGCCGCGAGCTGGTCCACCCGCCGGGACCACCGCTGGGCGTCACCGTCGCTGAACCGGTGCTGCACGTCGGCCAGCGGTACGGCCGTCCCGTCCGCGGCCAGTCCGCCGCGCAGGTAGCAGGTGTCGACCAGCGTGAGCCGGATCCCGGTGTCGACCGCGGCCTCGACCAGCGAACGGCCCATGGCGTTCGGATCGGGGTAAGGGTGTCCGTCCCGGCCGTGGTGCAGGTAGTGGAACTCCCCGACGCCGGTGATGCCGCTGACCACCATCTCGGCGAACACGGCCCTGGCCAGCAGCCGGTAGGAGTCCGGGTCCAGGCGGGCAGCGACCGCGTACATCGCCTCCCGCCAGGTCCAGAACGTCCCGCCACCGGCGTGGGTCCGTCCGCGCAGCACCCGATGGAACGCGTGCGAGTGCACGTCAGCGAACCCGGGCAGGACCAGACCGTCCAGCCGTACCGCGTCGGGTGGCCGCGGGACCCCCGGGGTCACCCCGGTGATCACCGCCTGGCCGGGGGAGCCGTCCGTGTCGATGAGCACCGACGGCGCCACCCGGGCCTCGGGCAGCCACGCCGAGGCGCACCAGTACCGGGTCACGAGCAGACCAGGTCCTCGAGGAGCGCGCTGAGCGCGTGCACCCCGACCAGGATGTCCTCGGTGCTCGCCGTCTCCCCCGGTGCGTGCGACACCCCGGTCGGGTTGCGGACGAACAGCATCACCGTGGGCACCCCGGCATCGGCCAGGATCGCCGCGTCGTGCCCAGCCCCGGTAGCCAGTCGGGGCGCATGGATCCCGCGTCCGGCCAGGACCGCCTCGGCCCGTTCGACCAGCATGGCGGTGAACGCAACCGACGGGGTCCAGGACTCCTCGACCAGCCCGACCTGGACACCGTGCTCAGCGCCGGCGGCCCGGACGTCGTCCTGGACCAGCCCCAGCACGGCGCGAACCCGCCGTTCGTCGGCGCCCCGCACATCGAGCCACGCGGTGACCCGCGATGGGATCACGTTGGTGCCGCCCGGTTCGACGTGCAGCCGGCCCACGGTGGCCAACGCGTCGCACCCGGCGGCCCGCGCTCGGGCGGCCGACACCAGCACGGCGAGCACCAGCATCGGGTCGT
>JAJYSQ010000345.1 GCA_021793495.1 Actinomycetes bacterium | reverse complement strand
GGCTCGGAGCGGCGAAGTCGAAGCTGCCGTGGCCGAACTGCATCGTCAGCATCTTGCGGGCCAGCTGTGAGACCACCGTCAGGTAGTCGCTGCGAGGGGCGAACAGGCCAGCGAAGCCCACCGGTGCTCCGGTGCTCAACGACATCGTCACCCCCGTCGCCGAGCGGTACGGCTGCAGGGCGCCGGCGATGTTGCCCGCGGCATCCAGGCGCAGCGAGAGCCACCCGGGGGTCAGCAGCGTCACGGCGGGGCGGACCTGCAGGGCACCATCGGTCGCGTGGGCGGCCGCCATCGCCGCAACGAACGTGGTGACCAGGTTCTGCGCGGCCCGGGTGACGGCAGCGTCGGCTGCTTGCGCGGCCGGGTCGTTCGCCAGGCCGGACACCCGGACGACCTGCACGCTCACGTGGGCCCCGCTCGGCACTCCGGTCGGGTGGTAGGCCACCGTCGTCGCCACGGGGACGCCGGTGACGGTCCCGGTGTCGTTCGCCGGGGGGACGCAGGTCGTCCCCAGATAGTCGCCGAGCACCGTCAGGTCATGGTGGACCGCCGCGGGCACGCTGGGAGAGGTGGTCAGCGGGTGGGCGGCGAGGTCGGTCACCGCGGCCAGGATGTCGGAGGGCGCTCCGGCGAGGTCCTGGGTCAGACTGGCGAGGGCGGCGGCCCGGGCGGTGCTCGCGGCTGTCCGGTCGGTCTCGATCGCGGTGGCGTACGAGACCCTGGCCGCCTCGATCGTGCGCAGCTGCGCGTAGGGCGCGCAGGCTGCGGTCAACGTGGCTGCTGTGCCCGGGGCTGTGCTAGCAGACGCGGCGGTGCCGGGCGAGCTCGCCGCCGTGCCGCCGGGCACACCGACCGGGACGGTCGGGCCACCGGTGCACCCGGACAGCGTGAGCGCACCGACGAGGACGGCAGCGCCCAGCGCGATCGCGGGGGTTCGCTGCACGGACACGGTCCTCCACTATGCCATCGCTGGGCTGGGATCAGGTCCGTGGGCCTGGCTCAGCCGATCTGGCCGGGACGGCCGTTCTTGGCTTGCACCGGTAGCCCGGCGGCAGCCCACGCGCTCATCCCGCCGCGCACATTGATCACGGTGTACCCCGCGCCGCGGAGCAGCCGGGCGGCCCGGGCCGAGCGTGCCCCGGATCGGCAGACCGTGAGCACCGTCTTGCCCTGAGGGATACGGGAGAGCCGGGTGGACAGCTCGCCGAGAGGGATGTGCACCGAGCCAGGAGCGTGCCCGGCCGCGTACTCGTGGCGTTCCCGGACGTCGACCAGGAAGGCACCGCTGCGGGCCAGCTCGTGCGCCTCGGCTGGGCCGACGGCCTTCGCGGTGCCGGTTCCTCCGACGAAGAGCTTGCTGAACAGGCTCATCAGACCTCCACCATGCTCGAGACGATCGGCGTGCCGGAGCCCACCCAGGCCGACGTGCCGGCGGCCACGTTGACGGCGCGGAACCCCCGGGTGCTCAGGAACATCGCGGCCTGAGCGCTGCGACCGCCGGATTGGCCGATCACGGGGACCGGTTGATCGGTCGGCAGCTCGATGACGCTGACTCGCTCCACGAGGGGACCTCCTGATGGTGGTGGCCGGGGCGGTGCCCCGACACGTCGAGAGGGTGACCGGGTGGTGGTCCCAGCCGGTCCGGGGGTGCAGGCGAAGCCTCAGGCGAGGGACAGGAAGAGCCGTTCCAGTCGCATGGTCGAGACGCTGGGGGCCTCCCCCCGGCCTTCGGCCAGAGCACACTCGCGCATGCTCGAGGCGACCAGCGCGAACCCGGCACGCTCCAGTGCCTTGGAGGCCGCCGCCAGCTGGGTGACCACGTCCTCGCAGGGACGCCCCGCCTCGACCATGGCGATCACTCCGGCCAGCTGGCCGTGGGCGCGCCGGAGTCGGACCAGGACGGCGCGGCTCGCCTCGTTGGACATGGCCGTTGCGGGGGGCGTGCGAGTGTCGGTCACTCGGTGAGTATACCCAGTAGGGTATCAGGGGGCGATGCAGACGTCGCCTCCGGATACCCGTGGCAGGCTGACCGACCATGAGCCTGCTGTTCACCCCGATCACCGTGGGCGTCCTCACCGTCCGCAACCGCGTCTGGGTCTCCCCGATGTGCCAGTACAGCGCCGTGGACGGGGTGCCCCAGGACTGGCACCTGGTCCACCTCGGGCAGTTCGCCGTCGGTGGTGCCGGTCTGGTGCTCACCGAGGCGACCGCGGTCAGCCCCGAGGGGCGGATCAGCCCGGCAGACACCGGCCTGTGGAACGACCAGCAGGCCGAGGCGTGGGCCCGCACCGTGGCGTTCGTGCGGTCCCAGGGGGCTCGGGTCGGGGTGCAGCTGGCACACGCCGGGCGCAAGGCGTCCACCGCGCCCCCGTGGGTGGGCGGGACGGTCGACGCCGAGGACGGTGGCTGGCCGACCGTGGCGCCCTCAGCGGTGGCTTTCGGCCCGCTGCCTGCGCCGACCGCCCTGGACGACGTCGGGATCGCCCGGGTGGTCGCCGATTTCGCGACCGCGGCCCGCCGGGCGGTGCAGGCCGGGTTCGAGGTCCTGGAGATCCACGCCGCCCACGGGTACCTGCTCCACCAGTTCCTCTCCCCGCTGGCCAACCGGCGCACCGACGGGTACGGCGGGGACTTCACCGGGCGCACCCGGCTGTTGCGCGAGGTTGTCGCCGCGGTGCGCGAGGCCTGGCCGGCCGACCGAGGGCTGCTGGTACGGATCTCGGCGACCGACTGGGTGCCGGGCGGGTGGAGCCTGACCGAGTCGGTCGCCCTGGGCGGGGAGCTGGCGGGGTTGGGTGTGGACCTGGTGGACTGCTCCTCGGGGGGGATCGTGCCGGACGTCGCGATCCCGGTCGGGCCTGGGTACCAGGTTCCCCTGGCCCGCCGGGTCCGGGCCGCCGGGGTGCGCACCGGGGCGGTCGGGTTGATCACCGAGCCGGCGCACGCCGAGTCGGTGCTGGCGTCCGGAGCTGCCGACGTGGTGCTGCTGGCCCGGGCCCTGCTGCGCGACCCGCACTGGGCGCTGGGGGCCGCGACCGCGCTGGGTGTCGACGCACCATGGCCGGCGCAGTACGAGCGCGCTCGGTCCCGAGGCTGAGCCGGCTGGGGGGAGCCAGAGATGTGCCGAGGGGCGCTGGGACCACGCTCCGGCACCGTCGGTGACCATGCCGATGGTCGGCCAGGACGACTGCCGACCGACGTCGTCGGTGAGAGACCTCCTGGCGAAGGACCAACCGTG
>JAJYSQ010000344.1 GCA_021793495.1 Actinomycetes bacterium | reverse complement strand
TCGATCAGCCGTCCGGTGGGCCGAGTCGTACCTGGACCACGGCCCCGCCATCGGTGGTGGTGCGCAACCAGCCGCCGGAGGCCACGGCTGTCCGGCGGGCGATGTCCAGCCCCAGCCCGGTCGACCCTCCGGTGGAGACTCCTCGGGAGGTGACGTCCAGCCCCGGCAGACCGGCCCCGGAGTCGGCGATCTCCAGCAGCGCCCCGCCCTCCGGGAGAGCTCGCAGCGCCACCCGGTACCCGACGCCTTCCTCGGTGTGCGCGAACACGTTGCCCAAGAGGGCGTCGACCAGCGCGGCGAGGTCCTCGGGGGGTACCCGCACGACCACCGGGGCCTCGGGCAGCCGGGTGGCGGCCGGCCGGTGCTGCTCCTCGGCCAGCGCCGACCAGTACGCGGCCCGTTCGGCCACCACGGCGCGTGCATCGGTGCGCGCACCGACCCCTTCCCGGACCGGTCGGCGGGCTTCGCGGATCAGCGCGTCCACGGTGCGCGTCAGGTCGTCGACGTCGGCCACCAGCCGGGCACGCTCGTCGGGGGTGCGCAGCGACTCAGCGTCCAGACGCAGCGCGGTCGCGGGCGTACGCAACCGGTGGGAGAGGTCGGCCACGGCCTCTCGTTCGGCGTGCAGCAGCTCGGTGATGCGGGCAGCGAGCCGGTTGAGGGCCACGCCCACCTCGTGGATCTCCCGGGGACCGGCCGGAACCGTTCGGGCCGTGAGGTCTCCGGTCTCCAGGAGCTCGGCCGTCCGGGCCAGGTCTGCGATGGGGCGGACCATGCTGCGCGCCAGCCGGTCGGCCAGCCCGATGGCCAGCAGCAGCAGGGCGAGCCCGAGCAGCCCGAGCACCATCCAGGCCCGGGTGACCCCGGCGGTCATCGCCGACCCCGGGACCAGCACGCGGATCACCGCGGCGCCCCCTGCCCTGCCGAGCACCGGCTGCAGCAGCACGTGCCCCTGCGGGGTCGGGTAGGACAGAGCGCGTGCCTGGGCCGCGGCCAGCGCCACCGCTGAGTCCTGCGGGACCGGATCGCCGATGGGCGCGACCCCGGGCAGGTACACCGTGACGCGGTCGGCGGCGGACCCGCCCAGCAGGTTGACCGCCGCGTGGATCTCGGCCGGAGAGCCCACTCCGACGATCGGCACGAGTGCTTGGGCCTGCGCGGAGGCCGTGTCCAGGGCAGTGCTCACCGCACCCGTGCGGATCAGTGCGGCCAGCGGCAGCAGGAATGCGAGCACGACCAGAGAGGTGGTGGCCAGCACGAGCAAGGCCAGCTGACGACGCATCGATGTCCGAGCTTCAGTCCGGAGCCCCGGTGCCGGCCTCGGACGGCGAAGGGTCGGACGAGGACGGCGGGCCCACCAGCTTGACGCCGACGCCACGCACCGTGTGCAGGAAGCGGGGACGGTCCGCGGACTCCCCGAGCTTGCGCCGCAGCCAGGACAGGTGCACGTCGACCGTCTTGTCCGCGCCCCCGTACGGCAGGTGCCAGACCTCGGTGAGCAGCTCCCGCTTGGTCACCACCGTGCCGACCCGCCCCGCCAGGTAGGCGAGCAGGTCGAACTCCTTGGGCGCCAGGCTCAGCTCCTGACCGTCCAGCGCCGTGGTACGAGCCGGGATGTCGATCACCAACCCGCCCACGACGATCGGCTCCACCGCCGCCCGTCCCGTCCCCGACCGGCGCAGCACCGCGCGGATCCGGGCGTCCAGCTGCTCGGCACTGAACGGCTTGGCCACGTAGTCGTCGGCCCCGGCGTCCAGGGCGCGCACCGCCGAGACGTCGTCGTCCCGGGCGGTCACCACGATCACCGGGACCTGGCTGACGGCACGCAGCATCCGCAGCACTTCCAGCCCGTCCACGTCGGGCAGGCCGAGGTCGAGCAGCACCAGGTCGGGCGGCTGCTCGACCGCCTGTGCCAGTCCGGCCATCCCGGTCGGTGCGGATCCCACGGCGTGGCCCCGATCGCCCAGGGCCCGCGCGACCGCGGTACGGATCCGCAGGTCATCCTCGACGACGAGCACGTTGGCCACGTCGTGACGGTAGCGGTCCGGGGCCGCTCGCGGGGGACGGCGGCCGGGGGAGACCCAGCGGCCTTGGCACGGTGTTATCGGTGGGTTAGCCTCGCGGCCGGCATCCGCCTGGCAGGCTGGGTCGGTGCGCCGCCGGGTGATGCTGCTGATGCTGTGGCTGCTCGGCGTCGCCCTGGCGGCCGGCGCCGGGTTTGCGGCCGTCGGCCTGGTCGGGGGAGAGCTGACCGGGCTGGGTGGCCAGTCGCGCGGCGTGGCGGCCGTGGAGGGGCTCGCCCCACCCCTCGGCGAGCCGGGCGCCGGTGGATCCTCGGGGGCCTCCGGGTCCGGTGGTGCCACCACCCCGTCGGTGGCGCCCTCGACCAGACCCGCCCAGTCCAGCACCCCGAGTGCCTCCCGGTCGGCCGGCGGGAGCAGCCCCGTTGTGGGATCTGCCCCGGCGGGCTCCGGATCGTCGACCGGGACCCGCCCGGTGCCTACGACGACGAGCACGCCCGGCACCGCCACCTCCGCGCCGGGGTCGGGCACGCCCACAACCCACCCGGATGGCGGGGGCACGGCCAGCCCGGACGGCTCTGGGTCAGCGACGGTCACCCGGACCTACACCACGACCGGTGGCAGCGTGGTGGGCAGCTGCTCCGGCTCGGTGATCACCCTGCTGTCCTGGTCTCCGGCCCCGGGCTGGCAGGTCTCCGACGTCTCCCGTGGCCCGGACCAGAAGGTCGAGGTGACCTTCGTCACCACCACCCCGCCGGCCCAGGGGCCTACGCAGGTCAAGGTGGAGGGGGTCTGCTCCTCCGGCACGCCGGTCTTCTCGTCGGTCAGCGGGTCCGGGGACCACTAGTCCTCGTCCGGTGATCCCCCGTAGTCCGGTGATCCCCCGCTCGGGAGCGGGCTTCGGGCTCGCGGGTGGTGAGTCCCTCGGGCATGCGTGGCGCCGAGGGTGCCATCGGGTCCGACTTGGCGCAGAAGCCGGCAGAGCTGCCGGGTGGCGACCAGACCGTCCATCCCGGGCATCTGCAGGTCCACCACGACGACCCGCGGGTCCAGTCGTCGGCTCAGCTCGAGGGCTTGGGTTCCTCCGGCCGCGGGCGCCGTTGTCACCCACCAGCCCACCAGCCCACCGGTCCGGTACCGGTCCGGTACCGGTACCGGCGCTGTCCGGGCCAGGTAGCGACCCGATGGCGGTCACCGCCCTGGCTGCCGACTTCACCACGAGCGCCG
>JAJYSQ010000343.1 GCA_021793495.1 Actinomycetes bacterium | reverse complement strand
CCGATCTGCGGAACCGGTGCTCCGTGGCGTGCGAGCGGACCCGGTTGACGACCAGCCCGGCGGGGGCCAGCCGCAAGTTGTACGCACGTACAGATTCGATGGCCTGCAGCGCCTGCGCTGCGCCGCGCACAGCGAAGTAGGTCGGCTCGGTCACGACCAGGGCGCGGTGCGCTGCGGCCAGGGCGTTGCGGGTCAGCGAGCCCAGGGAGGGCGGGCAGTCCAGCAGCACCAGCGGGTAGCCGGTGAGCCCGCCCATCGCCACACGAAGCCGCAGCGTGGCCTCGGGGCCGGAGCTCGGACCGAGCCCGTTCTGACGCTCCAGGCCAGCGCCCGCGGGGACCAGCTCGGTGTCGCCGCCCCATCCGCTGGGAACCGCGGCGGCTGCCAGCCCGCCCGCGACGGGACGGTCCAGCACCGTCGCCGTCGAGGCTGTCGGCGAGACCGACGGGTCCAGCGCCGAGGTGGCGTTGCCCTGCGGATCCAGGTCCACCACCAACGTTCGCAGCCCACGGCTCCAGGCTGCTCCGGCCAAGCCGAGGGTCACGGTGGTCTTGCCGACTCCACCCTTGAGGCTGATCACCGCGACCACGATCACCTCCAGATTATGGCGTGTGCCTCGCGGAGGGCGCGGACGGCTCGGTGCTCCCGGTGGCTTCCGCGAGCCGGTGGAGCGCCCCGAGGCGTTCGGCCGGGTGGTCGACGATGCGGGAGGGGTAGCCGGCAGGGGCCGGCCCCGGGTCGCAGGGCACGTGCGCCGCGCCGGCCGGATGTGCCCCGCTGCCCCGGGACGTGGCGACGGACGTGCCCTGCCGTCGGGGTCGAAGCGACGTCCCTGCATGACCGGGTTGAGCACCCGCATGTACGGGGCGGTGTCGGTCCCGGTGCCGGCCACCCATGGCCACCCGTGCCGGTGGGACACCAGGTCCTCGTCGTGCAGCCGCTGGGGGAAGAACCGTGTACCCCGTTGCCACGGCAGGTGCAGGTCCGTGACCAGGAACGAGGCGATCACCGGCCGAACCCGGTTGTGCACCCAGCCCTCGGCCCGCCGGCCCGAGCTCGTCCGGATCGTCCCCAGGTCGCCACGCAGGTTGACCAGGGCGGACGGTGGATGTTGGTCCAGCACGTCGGCGTAGAGCTCCCGCCAGGCCAGCGGCCGGCGGACCGTCCCAGCTGGCCGGGGCCGCTCGGGTCACGACGGTCACGACGGTCACGACGGTCACGGTAAGGCGCTCGCGGCCTCGTCGCACCCGTGCCTTCCCCGTAGCATCGCCCGCGTGGGCGACCTGATCGACACGACGCAGATGTACCTCCGAACCATCTTCGAGCTCGAGGAGGAGGGTGTGGTGCCCCTGCGGGCCCGCATCGCCCAGCGGCTGGGGCAGTCGGGTCCGACCGTGAGCCAGACGGTTGCCCGGATGCAGCGAGACGGGCTGCTGACCCTGGCCGGCGACCGGCACCTCGAGCTGACGGAGGCGGGGCGGCGGGAGGCCGTGCGGGTCATGCGCAAGCACCGGCTGGCCGAGCGGCTGCTGGTCGACGTGATCGGCCTGCCCTGGGCGCTGGTGCACGATGAGGCTTGCCGCTGGGAGCACGTGATGAGCGAGGCGGTGGAGCGCCGCCTGCTGGAGGTGCTCGATGCGCCGGTGGAGTCGCCGTACGGCAACCCGATCCCGGGGTTGGCGGAGCTGGCCGGCGTCGGCACCGACCGGGCGACCTCCAGCGCGGACGCCCAGCACCCGGATCGTGCCTTCCGGACGGGCCTGGTCCGCCTCCGGGACCTCCTGGGCGCAGCTCCTGGTGCCGGGCTCAGCGTGGACGGGGTGCAGGTGCGGATCCGTCGACTGGGCGAGCCGATCCAGAGCGACATCGACCTGTTGGCGGCGCTGGACTCGGCGGGGGCACGCCCCGGGGCGTTGGTGGAGGTCTGGGCGGATCCAGCCGGGGCGTGCATCGGCTCCGGTGACCGGCGGGTCGTGCTGACCCTCGAGGACTGCGGGCACGTGTTCGTCGCCCAGGCCTGAGGGATCCTTTGAGGGGTCAGCGGTCACGGTCACGGCGCGACCGTGCTGGGCAGTCGGAGGTCGTCACGCCCGGCCACGACGGCCGCCACCTCGTGCAGGCTTGCGCTGCCCGGTGACAGGTAGTCGCTGTGGCCTCGAGCAGCACGCAACGGCTGCCCCGTAGCGGGATCGGTGGCGGCGGCGGTCCTGATCGGGTCGGCACCGAAGCCCGGATCCCCCGGGTCGGTGCCGAAGACCCCGATGCGTCCCACGTCGGCCACGAGGTCTGCCGGTGCCTCGGCGACGTGCACGTGACCCGGTCCGACCGCCAGGTCGCCGGCGTGCGGCACACCGGAGCCAGGGGAGCCGAGCAGGACGAGGTCGCCGGCGCCGGAAGGGGTGCGCAGGCTGAGCCCGGCGACCAGGCTGCCGTAGGAGTGCCCGACCACCGTGACGTGCGGCCCAGGGTACGGGGCCGGTCCGAGCGCGGCTCGAGCGCCGATCCCGGCCAGGAAGGCACCAAGTCGAGGGGCGGCCCGATCCGCGTGCCGGGCGGAGACCACGGTCAGCGGACCAGGAGCCGGGTAGCCGAGCCACACCACCGTGGCGATCCCGGACCGCGGGGCGCTGGGTCGGCGCAGGTCGGTGGAGGAGTCGGTCGCCGCGCGGGTCAGGGTGCTTGCCCGGGGGTCATGGTGGGTGCTCGGCTGGGTGCTCAGCGACAGAGCGGTCGAGCGAAGCGTCTCGCCCTGGGCGACCAGCCGGGCCAGGTCACCTGCGACATCGGTGCCCATCCCTGGGATCAGCACCGCCACGTGCGCGGCCTGCTCGACGTCCCCGCTGGCGACCACGGCCAGAGCGGGGGAATCCTCGGTCGTGCCGATCTCCAGCAGCCGGCGGCGGGGATCCGCGGCCAGCGTGTCGGTGATGGCCCGCCAGGATGCGAGCCGGGCGTCGAGCTCGGCCAGTCGGGCCCACCCGATCGGATCAGGGGCTGCTCCACCGCCGAGGGCGCGACCACCGAGGAACGGCAGCGGTAGAGCGACGAGCCACGGGCGTTCGGACAAGAGCTGGTCGCGCAGCTGCTGGTCGCGCCGCGTCGTGGCGACGAGCCGGCGGATGCTGATCTGGTGACGCACGTCCACCGGCAACCCGTCCAGCAGGTCGTGGCTTGCGGCCAGTGCGTCGATCCCTTCGCTGGCTGCCTCCGGATCGAGCAGGCTCCAGCGGCGTGCCTGGTGCTCCGCCATCGACTGGACCCGGT
>JAJYSQ010000342.1 GCA_021793495.1 Actinomycetes bacterium | reverse complement strand
GGTCGCGCCCGCTGCCGTCGCCGAGCCGGTGCACCCGGACCCCGGTGGCCTGCAGCTCGGGGACAAGCTGGGACTTGCGTGCCACCAGGTACCCCACGTCGTACCGGACCCGGGCCGGATCGGCCACCCGGGCCAAGGAGACCAGCAGCCGTTCGGCCCCCCCGGGCCCCAGCCCCTTGATCAGCCACAGCACCCGGACCGGGTGACCGGCCGCGGGCTCGTCCTCTCGTGTGCCCATGGTAGGAAGAGCGCCATGTGCGGGATCGCCGGCGTCCTCGGCAGCGGGACGGTCCTCGGCGGTGCCGGCCTGTCCCAGACGGCCGGGGTCATGTCCCGGGCGATCGCCCACCGCGGGCCCGACGACGACGGGACCTGGCTCGACCCCGACGCCGAGGTGTGCCTGGTCCACCGCCGGCTGGCCGTCATCGACCTGTCCGCCCAGGGCCACCAGCCGATGGTGTCACACGCCGGCCGGTGGGTGATCTCGTACAACGGGGAGATCTACAACTTTCGCCAGCTGCGCCACGACCTGTCCGCCGAGGGGCAGCGGTTCCGCGGTGGCTCCGACACCGAGGTGCTGCTCGCCGCGGTCGAGGCCTGGGGGGTGAGCCGCGCGCTGGAACGGGTGGATGGCATGTTTGCCCTGGCGCTGTGGGACGCCGAGACCAGGAACCTCTGGCTGGCTCGGGACCGGATGGGGGAGAAGCCGCTGTACTACGCGCAGGCGCCGCCCGGCGCCCGGTTCGGGCCCACGGGCGGGTTCGCCTTCGCCTCCGAGCTGCGCGCCCTGGAGGCGGTGCCCGGGCTGACCGCGGGCATCGACCCCCAGTCGCTCGCCCAGTACCTGCGGCACGGGTTCATCCCGGCTCCGCACGCCATCCTCGCCGGGGTCCGCAAGCTCCCGGCCGGGCAGCTGCTGTGCCGCGGCCCGGACGGCCGGGTGCTCGTGGAGCCCTACTGGCAGCTGGGCGAGGTGGTCCGGCGCGGGCGCACCCGTGCTCGCGTGGACGCGTCGCTGATCGAGCGGGTCGACCAGGTGCTCGCCAGGTCGGTGGCCGACCGGATGGTGGCCGACGTGCCCGTGGGGGTGTTCCTCTCCGGTGGCGTCGACTCCAGCCTGATCGCCGCACTGGCCCAGCGGTCGTCGACCGTCCCGGTGCGCACCTTCACCGTCGGCTTCGACCACCCGGGGTCCGACGAGTCCGGGGCGGCCGCCGCAGTCGCCGCCCACCTGGGAACGGACCACCAGACCATCCAGCTTCCCACCAGCCGGGCACTGGAGCTGGCCCCGACGGTGGCCGCGGCGTACGACGAGCCGTTCGCGGACCCCTCGGGACTACCGACCCTGCTGCTGGCCGCCGAGGTCCGCCGGCACGTCACCGTGGCGATCAGCGGGGACAGCGGCGATGAGCTGTTCGCCGGGTACCGCAGGTACCGGGCGGCCACCGGAGTGCTGGCCCAGGTGATGCGGCTGCCGGTCTCCGTGCGCCGGGGAGCGGCTGGCACCCTCGACGCCCTCGACCACGACCAGTGGGACCGGGTGCTGCACCGTGTTGGTACGTTCGTACCACAGATTGCCCGGGCCGGTGACGTGGCAACCAGGGTCGAGAAGCTGGCACGGGTGCTCCGTTCCGCCGATGCTGGGCAGGCGTACCAGGCGCTGAGCACCCTGGGGTTGCCGGCGGGGCTCGCCCCTGGGCTGCCGGTCGCCGCCGGTGCTGGCTCCGCGGCCAGCCGAGGGCTGGGCGCGCTGGAGGCGATGCTTCTGGCCGACGGGATGGTCACCCTGCCGGACGACATGCTCGTCAAGGTGGACCGGGCCAGCATGCAGGTCGCCCTGGAGGTCCGGGTCCCGCTGCTGGCCCGCGAGGTGGTCGAGCAGGCCTGGTCGCTCCCCGCGGCGGCGCTGACCCGCGCCGGGACCGGCAAGTGGGTGCTGCGCGAGGTCCTGGCCCGGTACGTACCGCGACCCCTGACCGATCGCCCCAAGCAGGGCTTCGACCCGCCGTTGGCCGGGTGGCTGCGCGGGCCGCTGCGGGACTGGTCGCACGACCTGCTGGCCGGCGACCGGCTGTGCGACCAGGGAGTGCTCGACCCGGTGGTCGTGCGCCGGGTGCTGGCCGAGCACGAGTCGGGCCGGCGCAACCACGACTACGCGCTGTGGGCGCTGCTGAGCCTCCAGTCCTGGTGGGACGCGCGTCCCGGATTGACGGTGGCGTGGTGAGCACCACCTCCGGCGGAGACGGCGTGCTGGTCCGCGACTACGAGCCTGCCGACGAGCCGGGGGTGCTCGAGCTGATGCGCACCTGCCTGGGGTGGCGGGCCGAGGACCCGAACGAGGCGTTCTTCCGGTGGAAGCACCAGGAGAACCCCTTCGGCACGTCACCGGCCTGGGTCGCGGTCGACCAGGGGCAGATCGTCGGGTTCCGGGCCTTCCTGCGGTGGGAGTTCACCGACGGTGAGCGCGTGGTGCGGGCGGTGCGAGCCGTGGACACCGCGACCGCCGCCAGCCACCGAGGCCGGGGCATCTTCCGCCGGCTCACCGAGCACGGGCTGGCCGCGGTGCGCGCCGAGGGCGTGGACCTGGTGTTCAACACCCCCAACGACCAGAGCCGGCCCGGCTATCTGCGGATGGGGTGGCGGGTGGTCGGTCGGCTGCCGGTCGCGATGCGTCCGCGCGGCCTGCGCTCACTCGTCACGGTCGCGCGAGCCCGCCAGGCCGCCGAGATCTGGTCCCAGCCCTCGCCCATCGGGGTGCCGGTCGACGAGTGGTTGGACCGGGTCGGACCGGCTGCCGTGCACGACCCGGCCCGCGACGGCCAGCTGGTCACCCGGCGGACCGAGGAGTTCCTGCGCTGGCGGTACGGGATGCCGGACCTGCAGTACCGCATCGTGTGGACCGGGGCTGACCCCACCCGGGGCACACTGGTGCTCCGGGTGCGCCGGCGCGGGCCGGCGCAGGAAGCGGCGATCCTCGACCAGCTCGCCGGTGTGCCCGCCGACGGGCGACGGACCCTCGGCTCGGTCCTGCGCGGGACGGGAGCGGACTACGCGATCTGGCTCGGTGGTCAGCGCCCCGGCCCGATGCTCCCGCTGCCCGGGCAGGGCCCGATCCTCACGGCACGCGCCGCGAGCGGTTCCGTGCCGGACCGCATCCCCGGGTGGGGGCTGAGGCTCGGTGACGTTGAGCTCTTCTGACCCGGAAGCCCACAGCTCGGACCTCGACGAGCACAGCCGAGGCGCCGGTCCGGTGAAGCTGTCCGTGATCATCCCGGC
>JAJYSQ010000341.1 GCA_021793495.1 Actinomycetes bacterium | reverse complement strand
CTGACCAGCGCGGCGCTGGTCCTGTTGATGACCCCCGGCCTCGCCTTCTTCTACGGCGGCATGGTCCGCAGCAAGAACGTTCTCGGGATGCTCGCCCAGAACTTCGTGGCGATCGCCGTGGTCAGCGTGGTGTGGGTGCTCGGGGTCTACAGCCTCGCCTTCGGCCCGGGCCGCGGTCTCGTCGGCGACCTGAGCCAGTTCGGGCTGGCACACATGAACCAACCGGTCGCCGGGTACACCGGCGCGTTGGCCCAGACGATCCCCCCGGTGGTGTTCGTCGCCTTCCAGCTCATGTTCGCGGTGATCACCCCGGCGCTGATCAGCGGGGCGAGCGCGGACCGGTTGAAGTTCGGCGCGTGGGTGGTGTTCGTCGCGGTCTGGCTGGTCATCGTGTACGCACCCATCGCCCACTGGGTCTTCTCCCCCGAGGGGTGGTTGTTCCGGCTGGGCGCCGAGGACTTCGCCGGTGGCACGGTGGTGCACGCGAACGCCGGGGCCGCCGGGCTCGCCCTGGTGCTGGTGCTGGGGCGACGCAAGGGCTGGCCCAAGGAGCAGATGCGTCCGCACAACGTGCCGTTCGTGCTGCTCGGGGCGGGGTTGCTCTGGTTCGGCTGGTTCGGGTTCAACGCCGGGTCGGCCCTGGCCGCGAACAGTCTCGCCGGGTACGCCTTCGTCAACACCAACACGGCCACCGCGGCTGCGCTGCTGGCCTGGATGCTCACCGAGAAGATCCGCGACGGCCACGCCACCACCCTGGGGGCGGCCTCCGGAGCGGTCGCCGGGCTGGTTGCGATCCCCCCGGCGGCCGGGTACGTCAGCCCGCTGGGGTCGATCCTGATCGGGCTGGCGGCTGGTGTGGTCTGCGCCCTGGCGGTCGGGCTGAAGTTCCGGTTCGGGTTCGACGACGCGCTGGACGTGGTCGGGGTGCACCTGGTAGGCGGGGTCCTCGGTGCCCTGCTGATCGGCTTGGTCGGCACCGCGACCATCGGCGGGGCCGATGGCCTGTTCTACGGTGGAGGGCTGGCGTTGCTCGGCAAGCAGGCGGTGGACGTCGTGGTCACCGTCGCCTACTCCTTCACCGTGACGTACCTGCTGGCGCGGGTGCTCGACCGGGTGATGGGGCTGCGGGTGGGTGCGGAGGAGGAGTACGTGGGGCTGACATGACCCAGCACGCGGAGTCGGCGTACGACATGGGCACGGTGGCCTCCAGCCTCGCCATGGTCGGTCCGAACATCGGCCCCGACCCCACGCGGGGCCCGACGCGACCGGGTGCTGACACGGAAGACCAGGTCACGGGGACGAGAACCGGGAGGGTGCAGTCATGAGGCTGGTCACCGCGGTCATCAAGCCGTTCCGGCTGGACGACGTCAAGGCAGCTCTGGCCGCGTTCGGGGTGCACGGGATGACCGTGTCGGAGGCGAGCGGGTATGGCCGGCAGAAGGGGCACACCGAGGTGTACCGGGGTGCGGAGTACACCGTCGACCTGGTGCCCAAGGTGCGCGTCGAGGTGCTGGTGGACGACGCGGACGCCCCGGGAGTCCTCGACGTGATCGTGAAGGCGGCGGCCACCGGCCGGATCGGGGATGGCAAGGTGTGGACCGTGCCGGTCGAGCAGGTCGTGCGGGTCCGTACCGGTGAGCGCGGGCCGGATGCGTTGTGAGCAGACCCCCCGAGGCAGGCGTTCCGTCGCTGCTCGCCGGGGGCTTCGCGGCCACGCGGGCCGCACTGCTCGCTCGCCCCTGGGGTACCGGGGACGAGCGCCGACGGGCTCTGGCCGACCTGGCCGACGAGTGGGTGCGTGGGTTGTACCGCTCCGCTGGCGTGCCGGAGACGGGGGCTGCGCTGGTGGCGGTCGGCAGCTATGGGCGACGCGAGCTCAGCCCGGGCAGCGACCTGGACCTGGTGCTGGTCCACGACTCGTTGCGCGAGGTCGACCAGGCTGCTGCCCGGGTGTGGTACCCGGTGTGGGACGAGGGGGTGAGCCTGGACCACAGCGTGCGAACCGTCGGGCAGGCGCGACGGGTGGCGGCAGCGGACCTGCCGGCCGCGCTCGGGATGCTCGACGCCCGGCACGTCGCGGGCGATGCGAGCCTGACCCTGCGGCTGCGCTCCTCGGTGCTGGCTGACTGGCGGGCGTTCGCCCCGCGTCGGGTGGGGGACCTGCGGGCCAACGCCCGGGAGCGTGGCGCCCAGTTCGGCGAGCTGGCCTTCCTCCTCGAGCCGGACCTCAAGCAGGCGCGGGGAGGGCTTCGCGACGTGGTCGCCCTGCGGGCGATCGCCGCCTCGTGGCTGGCCGACTCCCCGCACGGGGCGCTGGAGACCGCCTACCGGGACCTGCTCGACGTGCGCGACGGTCTGCACCTGGTCTCCGGCCGGTCCAGTGATCGGCTGACGCTGCAGGACCAGGACGCGGTCGCCGACCTGCTCGGGTACGCCGATGCCGACGAGCTGCTGCGGCGGGTGTGCCTGGCCGGTCGGGACGTGTCCTACGCGTCTGACCTGGCCTGGCGTCGCGTCGGTCAGCTGCTCTCGGCGCGCAGCCGTCGCCGGCGCATCCTGTCCCGTGCCGGCGGTCCGGCGCCAGTGCCGCCGCGGCTCCCCCTGGCCGACGGGGTGGTCGCCTACGACGGGGAAGCGGTGCTGGCTCGCGACGCGGCGGTGGAGCAGGACCCCGTCCTGGTGCTGCGGCTGGCTGCGGCCGCGGCGCAGGCCGGTCTGCCGGTCTCACCCGGGACCGTCGACCGGCTGCGCGCATCCGGGTCCCTCCCGGTGCCGTGGCCCTCGGCAGCAGTACGTGCCCTCGTCACCTTGCTCGGTGCCGGGGTGGCCACCCTCCCGGTGTGGGAGGGGCTGGACCGGGCCGGGCTGGTCGACCGGTTCCTGCCCGAGTGGTCGACGGTGCGAGGTCTGCCGCAGCGCAACCCCGTGCACCGGTTCACGGTGGACCGCCACCTGGTCCAGACCGCGGTCGAGGCCTCGGCCCTGGCCCGTCGGGTGTCCCGGCCCGACCTGCTCCTGCTGGCGGCCCTGGTGCACGACCTGGGCAAGGGCGCTGGTCGTCCCGGCGGGGCCTCGTCGTCGGCGGCCGGGCCGGTTGACCACGCCGAGGCTGGCGCGGCGCTGGCCGAGCAGATCGCTGGGCGCATGGGGTTGCCGCCGGGGGATGTCGCCACCCTCGGCGTGCTGGTCCGGAACCACCTGCTGCTGGTCGATACGGCGACGCGTCGGGATCTCGACGACCCGGCAACGGCGGAGACGGTGGCGGCTGCAGATCGG
>JAJYSQ010000340.1 GCA_021793495.1 Actinomycetes bacterium | reverse complement strand
GGTCGTCGACGCGGTGCCCGACGCCACGGCATCCGGTGCACTGCCCCAGCTCCCTGGGCAGGTGTGAACCATGTTCACCCAGCTGCTGGGCCAGCACTTCGTGCACACGGCGTTGATCGCCGGGGTGATCATCGCCCTGGTCGCCGGGGCGGTCGGCACGTTCGTCGTGGCGCGAGGCATGAGTTTCGCGGTGCACGCCGTGTCCGAGCTGGGGTTCACCGGAGCCGCCGGGGCCCTGGTCCTGGGGATCGACCCCGTGTTCGGTCTGCTCGGCGGCTCCCTGGTGGTGGCCGGGGTGCTCGGTGTGCTCACCGCACGCGGTCGGGAGCGGGACTCGGCGATCGGCACGGTGCTCGCCTTCGGTCTGGGTGTGGGAGTCCTGCTGATCTCCCTGTACCAGGGGTACGCGACCCAGGCCACGAGCCTTCTCTTCGGCAGCATCGTCGGGGTCAGCGACAGCCAGGTCGAGCTGCTGGCGGTGCTGGGCACGCTGGTGCTGATCGCCCTGGCTGCCGTGTACCGGCCTCTGCTGTACGCCAGCGTCGACCCAGACGTGGCCGAGGCCCGCGGCGTACCGACCCGTGCACTGGGGTTCGTGCTGCTGGTCCTGCTCGCGGTGACCGCGGCGGAGGCCATCCAGGTGGTCGGCGTCCTCCTCATCCTCACGCTGGTCGTCACCCCCGCAGCGGCCGCTCAGTACCTCACCGCGCGCCCGGGCCTCGCCCTGGCCGCGGCGATCGGCCTCGCGCTGCTGGCGACGGTCGGCGGCATCCTCGCCTCGCTGGCGTGGCCCTACCCGGTCAGCTTCTTCGTGGCCACCATCAGCTTCATCAGCTACCTGGTGGCCAGAGTGGTACGAATGCGCCGGGAAAGGACGGTACGGGTGGTGCCGGCATGAGTCCTGACGGACGACGCCGGCCGGTGCCGACCTGGCCAACCCGAGCGGCGCGTGGCGGTACGGTGAGGGACTTGTGCGCTTCCTCCAGGGCATGGCCCCGACCTACGAGCTGACCTACGACGATGCGTTCCTGGTCCCGGCCCGCTCAGCGGTGGCCTCGCGTCACGACGTCGACCTGGCCACCGAGGACGGTTCGGGGACCACGATCCCGGTCGTCGTGGCAAACATGACCGCGGTTGCCGGCCGGCGGATGGCCGAGACCGTGGCCCGCCGTGGTGGGCTGGCGGTGATCCCCCAGGACATCCCGATCGAGGTGGTCGCTGAGGTCGTCGCGTGGGTGAAGTCTCGCCACCTGGTCCATGACACACCGATCACGCTGCGTGCGCAGGACACCGTCGGCGAGGCGCTGGGCCTGCTGCCCAAGCGGGCGCACGGTGCGGTCGTGGTCCTCGACGGCGACACCCCGGTCGGGGTGGTCACCGAGGCCGACTGCACCGGGGTCGACCGGTTCACCCAGCTCGCCCGGGTCATGTCGGCCGAGCTGGCCACCCTGCCGGCCAGCATCGACCCGCACGAGGCGTTCGACTCGCTCGCCGAGGTCCGTCACCGGTTGGCCCCGACCGTGGACCCCGAAGGCCGGCTCGTGGGCATCCTCACCCGTACCGGCGCGCTGCGCTCGACGTTGTACCGCCCGGCCGTCGACGCGAGCGGTCGGCTGCGCATCGGCGCGGCCCTGGGGATCAGCGGCGATGTCACGGGCAGGGCGGCCGCGCTCGTGGAGGCCGGCGTGGACCTGCTGGTCCTGGACACCGCGCACGGCCACCAGGAACGCCTGCTCGAGGCCGTCGGCGCGGTCCGTGCCCTGGATCCGCAGGTCCCACTGGTCGCCGGCAACGTGGTGACCGCCGCAGGAGTACGCGACCTGGTGGAGGCGGGGGCCGACATCGTCAAGGTCGGCGTCGGTCCGGGGGCGATGTGCACAACTCGGATGATGACCGGGGTCGGGCGCCCGCAGCTGTCGGCGGTGGTCGAGTGCGCGGCCGAGGCCCGCCGCCTCGGGGCTCACGTCTGGGCCGATGGCGGGGTCCGCCACCCTCGCGATCTGGCTCTCGCGCTGGCCGCTGGCGCCTCCAACGTGATGATCGGGTCCTGGTTCGTGGGCACCTACGAGTCGCCGGGGGACTTGGCCCGCGACAGCGAGGGCCGGGCGTACAAGGAGAGCTTCGGGATGGCCTCGGCCCGGGCCGTACGGCTGCGGACCGCCCACGAGACCGGGTTCGAACGGGCACGCAAGGCGCTGTTCGAGGAGGGGATCTCCTCGGGCCGGATCTACCTGGACCCCGCGCGCCCCGGGGTGGAGGACCTGCTCGACCACATCGTGGCCGGGGTGCGCAGCGCCGCCACGTACCTGGGAGCGGCCACCCTGGCCGAGATCTACGAGCGCGCGGTGATCGGCGTGCAGAGCCCGGCAGGGTTCGCCGAGGGACGCCCGCTGCACCACGGCTGGTAGTCGACCAGGCGGGACGCAGGCTCATCGAGTGCCGGCACACGGTCCCGTCCACGGGCCGGAGCCGGCATCGTGGTGCTCCCCGGCGCAGCCCCGACCGGGTGGCAGGCGCACAGCAGCACCCCCATGCCGAGCGCTACCGCCGCACCCGCCACCCTTCGGGCGCGGGTACCGTGGGCGCGACGACCGACCGCGCGTCGGTGGCGAGGGACGGATGGGGTCGATGGTCCTGGTTCCGGCAGCGGCGGCTCCGGCGGCAGTGACCGTGACCATGGATCGAGCACGCCTCATCTTCTCCTGAGCCCGACGAGGACGAGAACGAGGAGCATCTGATGATCGTGTGCGTACCGATCGGTCCTGGCGGTCTGGTGGACCCTGCTTGGGGCCGAGCCGATCAGGTGGGGATCGCCGTCGTCGAGGCCGGGCACATCACCGACTGGCGAACGGTCGATGTCGGCTGGGGTGCGCAACGCGCGGAGGGGCGTGAGGGCGCCCACCACGCGCGGATCGCCCGGTTCCTGCGGGACAACCAGGTCGAGGTGGTCGTCGTCCACCACGTGGGCGAGGGGATGGTGAGGATGCTCTCGACGATGGGCGTGACCATGGTCCCCGAGGCGTCCGGGGATGCCCGGCGCGCTGTCATCGACGCGGTCACCGGAATCGACCACACCCCTCCGGCATGATGCTGCCCTCGGCCCGGGGGACCCGGGTCGAGGGCAGCTGGCGTGCGGGACTAGTCGTCCCAGGGGCCAAAGTCATCCTGATGCATGACGATTTCCTTCCGCATGGGCCCGCCTGCGACACGTCAACGACGAACCGGTCACACACCGGTCGTCGACGCGGAGACGGACGAGTGATGTCGCGCTTCTGC
>JAJYSQ010000339.1 GCA_021793495.1 Actinomycetes bacterium | reverse complement strand
CAACGCCGGTTCATCCGTACGGGGATGCTGGTTGCGGGGAAAGAGAGCAGCGGATGAAGGTGTCTCACCGCTCGACGTTGCTGGCATTCGGGGGCGCGGGTCCAGTCGTCCTGCTGGTCGTGGTTATTGCCCGGGGGTGGGCCGGATCCGGACGAGCCAGCACACCACGCGTCTGGCTGCGGCAAGCCAGACTGCCACCGCATCCTCGGGCACGGCATCACCCCGACCCAGCCCAACAAGCTTGCCGCCTGGCAGGCCGACGCGCCGCCGAGCTCCAGGCGTCACGCGAGGACCCCGGCCCGCCCTGCGTGCCCACCTCGGGTAGCCCGGCCGAGCTGCGCAAGTGCGGCATCGACGTACCGTGATCCCGGCCCCCGCACCAGGCCCCTACCGGGTCTGCAGAAACGGGTGCAACGACTTCGGTGGGTCCCGTCCGCACCTTCCTCCACCCCACCTGCTGGGTAGGGGTTGTGCACTCCACGATGCAGATCGTCATGGTCGGCACCCCCGGCGCCACCATCCCCCCGCAGGGCAGCCCGCCGAACACCCCGGCCATCTGGGTCTGGGACCAGTCCCCGCTCACCCCCCTGCATGTCTACCGCTCCTGGCCTCACGTCCTCGGGCCGGGCAGCCGCACGACCCGGGTGCCGGGAGCGGTCAGGAGGGCTCGCTGGACCGTCGTCTCGTGGGCGGTGAACAACAGGACCTGCCGCCCCAGCCCGGCGAGCATCCGTAGGGTCGACTGGGCCCGGGTCTCGTCCAGCTCGCTGAGGGTGTCGTCGAGCAGCACGGGAAGGTCCCCCCGGTGCTGTGCCATCTGCTCGACGAGGGCGAGGCGCAGGCACAGGTAGGCCTGGCCGGAGGTGCCCCGGGACAGGAGCTCCACGGGGACCACGGTCCCGTCCGCTCTCTGGCAGCCGAGGTGGCCGGCGGCGTCGAGGACCAGCACCCGGTCGTAGCGGCCACTCGTCGCCATGGCCAGGTAGTCCCCGGCCGTGCCGAGCACCCCGGGCTGGTGCTCCTCGCGCAGCGAACGCTGCGCCGTGGCCACCAGCTCCTCGGCGGTGCAGAGCACGAGCCAGCGGCGGGTGGCCACGACCAGGTGCTCCCGGACTCCGGCGCGCTCCGCCGCCAACCTCGCTACCTCCTCGTCCCACTCGGCGGCGGCGCGCTGCTGCTGGCTGAGTGCCAGGCGTCCGACGGCGGCGTCGCGTTCCAGGCCCTGGCGGTGGCGTTCGTCGTCCAGGCGGGCCAGCAGATCAGCGGCGGCGGGTCCACCGAGCGCGGGCGTGGGTGCGGGTGCGGGAGCCGAGACACGCGCGGCCCATGCGCCGAGACCGGCACCGGCGGCCAGCACCAGCCCCACGAGGGCCACCGCGGGCTTGCCGACGACCACCCCGGCAGCGGCCACGGTCAGCAGGACCGCGGCCGACCCTGCCAGCCCGTACCTCACCAGCCGGGGGTGTCCGTGGCCTGCAGGGGTCGGTGCACTGCCGGGCGGCTGGGACGTGCGCCGGGCCCGCAGCTCGGCGGACGCCTCGTCCAGCCGGCGCAGCCTCGCGTCCAGATCCGCGATCTGGGTCCGTAGCCCCGCGTCCGCCGCCAGCGATGTGGCTCGCTCCTGGGCCTGGGCCACCGCTTCGGCGAGTGACCGGTCCAGCTCGGCCAGGCGTGCGGCCAGCTCGACCATCAGGGATCGGCTGCGCCGTCCGGATGGGGCGAACAGCTCGTCGCGCTCGACGATCAGATGGGCCAGCGCCGCCCGGGGATCCGGGCCGGCCCCGGTGGTGGAGGCGTCGAGCATCCGTTCCCGCACCACGGTGGGATCCAGGCCACGCAGCTCGTCGGGGTCCACGGCGTGCACGGCTCGGAAGGTGCGCTCGTCGAGCTGGCCCAGCATCCTGGCCAGATCCTCCGGGGTCCGGGGCTGGCCGTCCGGGCCCAGGATCGACAGCCGTCGGTGGAAGCGCCGCACGGTCCAGACGCCATCGGCGTCGATGCCGAGGAGCAGCCGGCCCCCAGCCGTACCGCCGTTCAGCGGCGGGTGCCGACGAGCCCGGGTGTTGCCGGTGGGGAAGCCGAACAGCATGCCCCGTACGAAGTCGTGCAGGGTGGTCTTGCCGGACTCGTTGGGACCCACGACGACGACGAGACCCGCCGGCAGGTCGTCCACCTGGTGGTCGTGCAGCACGCCGAAGCCGTCCACCCGCCAGCCGGTGATCCTCACTGCTCGGCGTCCAGCAGGGCCTCGACGGCGATCCGCTCGGCCTGGTGCCAGAGCTCCTCCTCGTCGAGCGAGGCGGCCACGGCGTCGACCATGTCCGAGCCCAGCACCGCTCGGAGCCGGCCCAGCAGCGGATCCAGGACGCCCGACCCGGACGACTGACCGGACCGGACCCGGTCGGTCTCGGTGATGATCCGCCCGACCAGGTCCCCCCGGTGACTCAGCGTGTCTCGGTCCCAGCTCGGGGCCGTGACGTCCTGGAGCCGCTCCCACCAGATGAACGGGTCGTCCACGCGCTGGGGAAGGGTCCGGGCGTCACGGAGCACCCGCAGCAGTGACTCGATCACCCCGGGGCGCCGCAGCGTCTCGTGCGCCGATCCGCGGCCGACCAGCCGCGCTCGTACCACCAACCCTCGCCCGTCGGCGGTGCGGGACTCTTCGTCGGCAGCGCTCTGCAAGCCAGCCACGATCGACCCGAGGTCAGCGCCCGCCAGCTCTCCGACGTCGAGGCTCAGGTCGACGAAGCGCACCAGGTCGCAGGGGACGAACTCGGGTTCGGCGATCACGCGGTCGCGCACCTCGACCACGACCGCGCCCTTCGCGTCGCGCTCGCTCGGCTTGGGGCTACGGCCCTGCAGGTTCCCGGGGTACACCACCCAGGGGGAGCGACTGAGCACCTGACGGCGGTGCACATGGCCCAGAGCCCAGTAGTCCATCCCGGCCGCCCTCAGGTCGTCCACACTGGCCGGGGCGTACCGCGAGTGCCCAGGGGGATCGCCCACCGTGGCGTGCAGCAGCCCGATGTGCACCCCGGTGGTCTCGGGCCGGCGGAAACGTCGGGCCAGGTTCTCCCGGGTGACCCGGTGGGCGTAGCTGATCCCGTGGACCGTGGCCAGCAGCCGACCCTCACGACGGACCTCGACGGACCCGACCTCGGCCGCGTCGAACACCGTGACCGCGGTGGGCCACCGCTCGATCGCCGACCACCCCTCCTCCACGGGGTCGTGGTTGCCGTGGACCATCAGCGTGGCGACCCCACCCTCGGCCAGCCGGGTCAACCC
>JAJYSQ010000338.1 GCA_021793495.1 Actinomycetes bacterium | reverse complement strand
ACAGGCGCGAGGTCGGGCCGCGGTGGGGTTTGCGGTGCCTGCCGGTAGGGTGGAGCACGGTCTTCCTCCTGCTGTACTCAGGTGGTGGATCGGCCCCGGTCCGGTGTTGGTGCACTGGTCGGGGCGTTCTGCTTTTCCGGTGTGCGCGGGTGGGTGGTGTGGTCCGTGAGGTCGGGTTCGTCGCCGCGCCCAAGGGCGGTCAGGTGGCAGCGGGCGGTGGGGCGTAGGGATCGATGTGCGCCCACACGGTCAGGGGTACGCCGATCTCGCCGTCCCAGCCCCACCGCAGCGACAGGCGCTCGACGAGATGGAGGCCCCGTCCGCCCACACGGAGGTCATCGGTGGGCGGCGTCAGGCGTGGGAGGCCGGCGGGCCTTCCTGGGCGAGGGCCGTCGTCGGTGACCGCCAGATGCACGACGCGGTCGGGCAGGTGCCGCAGCTGGAGCTTCACCCGCCCGTATCCGCTGCCCGAGGCGGTGTGCCGCCAGGCGTTGGCCACCAGTTCCCCGGCCACGAGCAGCACCGGGAAGGCCCGGTGTGCGGGCAGGCGCACGCCCCGCCGACACCAGTCGCGGATCTGAGCCGCCTGGGAGGGATGGGAGCCGAAGACGGCTGTGCGCACCCCGGTTCCGGTGCCGGCCCGGCGCGACGACCGGCTCGTGTCACCTGGCTGTTCTTCCTGAGACGTCCGCCTGGGTCGTGGTATGCCAAAGCCGCCCATGCTGCTCCTCCGAGTGTCAGAAGTGAACTGTGTTGAGCAAAGAGAGGCGCTGGCGAGAACACACAGGCAGGCCAATGACGTAGACCCGAAGTCTCTTGCCGGCGAAGAGGCTCGCTCGATGCGACCCAAGTTAAATGAGGCAGCCTCACTTCACAAGGGCCTCGTCTTATAACTGCCTCAAAGTCGCAAAAGTTCGTTTCCCGCGAAAGACTGTCAGCCACGTGTCAGCAGCCGCAGCAGAGGAGAAGCCCGTGGCAACTGGGATGCCGGTCCGACGGCGCTACCTGGCCATTCAACTCAGGCGCCTACGGCACAGCGCGAAGCTGACACAGGACGAGGTCTGGAAGGACCTGGGATTGAGCCGCGCCAAGCTTCAACGCTTGGAGTCCGGCGGTTTCCAGCGCTTGAAGGCGGGAGACATCATGGCGCTGTGCCAGCTTTACAGCGCGCCCGACGATGTCGCGCAAGAGCTCATTCAGATCGCTCGGGACTCACGCACCCACAAGCCCTGGTGGCTCCAGTACGAGGACGTGCTGCCCGGCGCCTTCGTGGGTTTGGAGGCGGAAGCGACCATGATCCAGGAGTTCAACATCGGACTGGTCCCCGGTCTGCTGCAGACCCCGGCCTACATCTCCGCGCTTCTGGCGTCCTCCGTCGGCAACACGGCCGAGCAGGCCGACCAAAGGTTGAAGAGCAGGCTCGAACGTCAGCGGAACATCCTTGAACGCCACGAGCCCCCGCTACTCTCCGCCGTCATCGACGAAGCGGCCCTTCGCCGCCGGATCGGCGGTGAAGAGGTGATGCGCGAACAGATCCGCCACCTGTTGGACATCGGCCGACGGCCCAACGTGGAGATCCAGGTCCTGCCGTTCTCGGCCGGGGCGCACGCCGCAGGCGGCCTGCCTTTCACCATCCTGAGCTTCAGTGACGGCAGCAACGCGGACAGCGTGGTCTTCCTTGAGTCACGCGGGGACGGCTTCTACCTGGAATCCGAGGCAGAGATCAATCGCCATAGGCTGGTCTTCAGCCGCACTCAGGGCAGCGCACTCTCCGTTCCGGACTCCGCTACCTTTCTGGAAGACCTGCTCACATGACGCACCAACCGGGAACGAGGCCCCCTCATGGACGTGAACACCACACGGTGGCGCAAGTCCAGCTACAGCAATCCGGATGGCCCCCAGTGCGTTGAGGTGGCGGACCTTCCTGGCGCAACGGCCGTACGCGACACTCAGAACCGCGAACTCGGCCACCTCGCCTTCACCACCGCCGAGTGGACCGGTCTCCTCGGCTCCCTCAAGAAGCAGCGGTCCTAGCCGCACCGGCACCACGAAACCACCAAGGCACCCAGAGGCACCCGGGAGCCGTGCACAAGGTGGAGCACGGCCACTGCGGAGCCCTAAACCAGTACACACCTGGCAAGCCCTCAGCCCACGAGGACCACGACCACCACCCGCCCCACCTCCCCGGGACATGGCGAGGAGAGGCGTCGCGTGCTTTAGACCCGCTGTCCACCGGTAGACCCACCACCCCGCCGAACAGCGCACCGAATTCCTCGGCCAGAGCCACGGCGTCACGCCGGTCAACACTCGTTTCCGAACTCCGGCTCGCTCGTCTCGTGTTCGGTGGCCCGCGCGGGTCGAGCGCCCTGACGGCGCGTCCCCGCGTGAAGACACCCGATGATCGGTTTTCGGCCCCGTTCTCCGCCTCCACGCAATACCTTGGTGCCCCGGGCACACACGATGCTCGGAGAACCCTGTGGACCAGCCGCTTTTTCCATTGACAGCATCCTGTCAAATCGTCAGCATGTTGTCATGAAAGAAGACATCAGGAAGACCGTCCACCTCGCCGTCTACGACCAGCTCGCCGACTGGGAGATCGGGTACGCCACCGCGACGATCCGCAGCGGCGACTGGCAGCGCGATCCCGATCGCCACGACGTGGTGACCGTCGGCCTCACCGGAGCGCCGGTCACCACCGCCGGGGGGCTGACCATCCTTCCGGACCTGACCCTTCCCCAGCTCAAGCCCTCCGCCAGTGCCATGCTGATCCTGCCGGGCGCCGACGGTTGGGACACCGATCCGGAGTCCCTCTCCCCCTTCGCCTCGGCCGCGGGGATCTGGCTCGACGCCGGGGTGCCCGTCGCCGCCATCTGCGGGGCCACCGCCGGACTCGCGCGCGAGGGCCTGCTGGACCATCGGGAGCACACCAGTGCGGCACCGGAGTACCTGCTGGCCACCGGCTACGCCGGCGTCGGGCGCTACCGGGACCGGCTCGCGGTTCGCGACGGCGGTCTCGTCACCGCCGGGCCCACCGCGCCCCTGGAGTTCGCCCGCGAGATCTTCGCCGTCCTGGACCTGTACACACCCCGCGTTCTCGACGCCTGGTACCGGCTGTACGCCGAACACGACCCCAGCGCCTACCACGTCCTGGTGGAGGGGTCCTGAGAATGGCGCACACCGAGAACAGCCCCTCCGAGCTGCTCACCGGAACCGCGCTCACCGTCTTCCGCCTCAACGGCCAGCTCCTGTCGGTGGCCGAGGAACTGGCCCGCTCGGCCGGGCTGACCGC
>JAJYSQ010000337.1 GCA_021793495.1 Actinomycetes bacterium | reverse complement strand
CGGGGTGTGCCGCACGAGCTCGGCGGCGAGCACGCACGCGGCGTAGACCAGCGGGACCACGATCCCGACGAGGACGCCCAGCAGCAGCCCGGCGGGCCACCGGGCTGCCACGGCGGTCAGACCCGTGGCGTGCTCGAGGTCCAGCAGACCCTGCAAGAGCAGCGGGTGGGCGAGGTACACCCCGAAGGACGCGTCCGCGGCCAGCACGACGACCCGACGCCAGGGAGTGCCGGCACCCTCCCAGCGCAGGCCGGCGAGCAAGAACAGCCCGGCGACCGCGACGCTCTCGACGACCACCACCGGCTGGAACACCATGCTGGCGCTCACCGGGTTCGCCCCCGCGAACTCGACCTGCGCGAGGTAGATCCCCACCCCTGCGCCGAGAGCCGCGAGCCCGGCGGCGACCACCGTCGACCGGTGCCCGGCTATCCAGGACCGGACCTCGGACAGGTGCCACGCGACCACCGCGCCGAGCAGGAGGTACCCCAGGTAGCTCGGCAGCCACTCGTCGGGGTTGGCCAGCCAGGACCCGAGGACGCCGCCGGGGATCGCGTGGGTCCAGATCACCGTGGTCAGGCCGAGCTGGTACGCCCCGGCGCCGACCAGCACCCATCGGTGGTGACCCGCGGTACGGGCGACCAGTGCTCGCAACAGCGGGAACAGCGCGTACACCTGCATCGTGACCAGCAGGAAGTACAGCTGGTAACGGGCCTGCCCGGTCACCAGGTCGTAGGTCAGCTGGTGCAGCGCCGGGAGGAACGGCGGGATCCGCTCCCCGTCCGCACCCAGGTAGACCACGGTCCACACCACGTACGGGACGACGACGAGCAGGTAGCGTCGTCGCCAGAAGCTCCCCCACCGGACTCGTCCACGGCCATACCCGTACATCAGTACCAGCGCCGTGAGGGTGAAGAACACCTCCCGGCTGGTGTGCAGGACCATGGTCAGCGCACCGGACGCGAGGCTGACCGGAGCGGCCAGGGACACCGTGTGCACCGAGACCACCAGCGCGACGGTGAGCACCCGGACCAGGTCGATGGCGTACAGGTGCGCCCGGGCGGGGCGTTCGCTCCCCGAGTGCGCGCGGACGACCGCCGTGGAGGTCAACGGGCGCCGACCAGGCCACCGCGCAGCCGCCGACGCAGCACCTTGCCGGTCGGCCCGAGCGGCAGCTCGTCGACGATGTGCACGGCGACGGGACGCTTGTACCGGGACAGGCGAGCGGTACAAGCGTCCATGACCTGACGGACCACCCGGCCGGGGTCCTCGGTGCCGGCGCGCACGGTGATGTAGGCGACGGGGACCTCGCCCAGCCGGTCGTCCGGCACGCCGACCACAGCGGCTTCGCGCACCGCCGGATCGGCCAGCACGACCGCTTCCACGTCCCCAGGAAGCACCTTCTCCCCCCCGCGGTTGATCACGTCGTCCACCCGACCCAGCAGGTGCACGAAACCGTCCGGGTCCACCACACCCAGGTCCCCGGTGCGCAGCCACCCCTGGCCATCCCGGGCCGGGCGCAGGCGCTCGGCGCCATCCGGCCCGATGTCCCGGTAGTGGTGGACCACGGCGCGTCCCCGCAGCGCGACCATCCCCGGCTCGTCGCGGGGCAGCTCGCCACCATCCGGGCCGCGCACGCTCAGCGCCATCCCGACGGGACGGCCCACCGATCCGGGTCGGCGAAGCCGTTCATCCAACGGGTTGGCGGTGATCTGCCCGGCGGCCTCGGTCATCCCGTACGTCTCCAGCACCCGCAGGCCGGTCCGGGTCTCGAAGGCACGCAGGGTGGCCACCGGCAGGGGAGCCGAGGCAGATCGGACGAACCGGACCCGATGGGTCGCCGGCGCGCTCGGCCCGGGCCGCTCGGCCAGCGCGGCGAGCAGCGCAGGGACCGCGTTCAGCCACGTGGCCCGGTGCTCCGCGACCGTCGCCCAGTACCGCTCGGCGTCGAAGCGTCGGTCCAGCACCAGGGTGGCCCCGCTGACCAGGCCGGTGAGCACCCCGACCACCTGGGCGTTGATGTGGAACAGGGGCAGCGGGCTGTACCCGATGTCGGCCGAGGTGATCCGGTGGTGGCGGGCCACGCGGGCCGCCGCGTCGAGCAGCTGACGCTCGTCCAGGCCGATGCCCTTGGGCGTGCCGGTGGTCCCCGAGCTGGTCAGCAGGACCGCCGGGTGGGCACCGACCATGGCGCGGGGCCGCTGGTCGTCGACGACCAGCGGGACCAGCTCGAGAGGGCCTTCCCGGTCCGTGACCAGCGCGTCGCACCGCAGGATCGCCACCGAGCGAGCCGTCTCCGTCTCGGTGGCCCGAGGGTCCAACGGCACCGCGGTGATCCCGGCGGCCAGCACCCCGAGGTACGCGGCGGCGAACTCCACGGGATCGCCCACCTGCAGCCCGAGGCGGGCACCGGGCAGCAGACCGGCGTACCGGAACGTCTCGGCCCAGCCGTCGGTGGCCGCCACCAGCTCTCGCCACCGGAACCGGCCACCCCCGCCGCCGCTGCTGTCGCCGCCGCTGGCACCGATCAGTGCCACCCCGTGGGGGTCCATGGTCGCCCGTAGGCCCAGGAGCGCCGAGATCCGAGTCATGCCGCCTCCCCAGCAGTGGTGACGGCCCGGGCTGGGCCGTCACCACCAGGGTGGGCAGGCAACCTTCGGCAACGGTGAGGAGTACGTCAGAGCCAGGTACGAGTCACCTGGGGGTCTGCTGAGCGCGGGGGTGGGTCAGGCCCCGATCTGCACCCTCAGCCGGCGGCCCGGCGCAGCGCCTCGGCACGGTTGGTCCGCTCCCAGGTGAAGTCCGGCAGGTCCCGGCCGAAGTGACCGTAGCTGGCGGTCTGCTGGTAGATCGGACGCAGCAGGTCCAGGTCGCGGATGATCGCCGCGGGCCGCAGGTCGAACACCTCGTCGATCGCCGCCTCGAGACGCTCCACCGGCAGCGTCTCGGTGCCGAACGTCTCGACGAAGACGCTGATCGGACGGGCCTTGCCGATCGCGTACGCCACCTGGACCTCGCAACGGCGGGCCAGCCCGGCGGCCACCACGTTCTTGGCCACCCAGCGCAGCGCGTACGCCGCGGAGCGGTCCACCTTGGACGGGTCCTTGCCGGAGAACGCCCCTCCCCCGTGGCGCGCCGAGCCCCCGTAGGAGTCCACGATGATCTTCCGACCGGTCAGGCCGGCGTCCCCCATCGGCCCGCCGACCTCGAACCGGCCCGTCGGGTTGACCAGGAGCCGGTAGCCGGACACGTCGATGTCCAGCCCAGCCAGGACCGGGGCGACGACGAACTCGG
>JAJYSQ010000336.1 GCA_021793495.1 Actinomycetes bacterium | reverse complement strand
TTCCGGTCTCCGATCGCCTGCAGGGGGACGAGGAGCGCGTAGGTGTCGGACGCGTAGGGCAGCTCCTGCGCCGAGGAGAGCTCGTCCCGGAACGACCCGAGATCACTCCCCGCGAGATCTCGCAGGCTGGCGTGGGACGGGTGATCCTCGTGATGTCAGGGACAACCTGACCTGGTCGCTCGGCGCCGCCTATCGTGGTGACATGCGATCTCCGGTAGGCGCATGCATGGCGCGACCCGACCGGCGGGTATCGATCGGGGCCGTGGTGGGGGTTGGCACCGTATGCCCAGGGCCACCGGCGGTCACGGGCGAGACCGGTGCGACCATCCATCTGGTCGCCCTGACCGCCTCGTCGACGCGCCGGTTCCCGTGAGCGCACTGGACTCCTCGTCTGGCCTGGTCGTCGTGGCTCCCGACAAGTTCAAGGGATCCTTGTCCGCCCCCGAGGCGTCCGCGGCGATCGCCCGTGGCCTGCGTGCGGCACGGCCTGGTCTGGGTGTGGTGGAGCACCCGGTGGCCGATGGTGGTGAGGGCACGGTAGCGGTGGCCGTCCGAGCGGGTTTCACCCACGTGCGGTGCGCGGTGACCGGGCCCTCCGGGGATCGGCTGGCTGCGGCATACGCGCTGCGGGGTCGGACCGCGGTCATCGAGCTGGCCCAGGCCGCTGGGGTGCGCCGGCTGGGGGGGCGAGCCGTGGCGCCCGGCGCCGGGACCACCCGCGGGGTGGGTGAGCTGCTGGTACAGGCGCTCGACCAGGGCGCTCAGCGCATCGTCGTGGGTGCCGGGGGCAGCGTCACGACCGACGGTGGTGCCGGGCTGGTCCGGGCACTGGGCGCCGAGCTGTACGACGCGCTCGGCCACCGGCTGGCTGAGGGGGGGTCTGCCCTGGCCGGGGCGGCGCGGTTGGAGGTGTCACGGCTGGACCCTCGGCTGGCACGGATCGAGCTGCTGGTCGCGTGCGACGTGGACAACCCGCTGCTGGGTCCGCGTGGCGCCGCGGCGGTCTACGGTCCGCAGAAGGGCGCGACGCCTGGCGACGTGCGGCTGCTGGAGGCCGGGTTGACCCGGTGGGCTGAGCTCGTCGCCGCAGCCACCGGTGCCGACCTCCGAGACCAACCGGGTGCCGGTGCCGCGGGCGGTGCGGGGTTCGGGCTTGCCGCGGTCCTGGGCGCGCGACTGTTGCCCGGTATCGACCTGATGCTGGACCTCACCGGATACCGCGACGTGCTGGCCGGTGCCTGCCTGGTGGTGACCGGTGAGGGGTCGCTGGACGCGCAGAGCCTGCGGGGCAAGGCGCCGGTCGGCGTGGCTCGCCAGGCGGCGGCCCGCGGGGTGCCCACGGTCGCGGTGGCCGGACAGTGCCGGGTGAGCCCGGCGGCACTGCTGCACGTAGGTATCCAAGCGGTGTACCCGCTGACCGACCTCGAACCTGACCTGCGTCGCTGCCAGGCCGACGCCGCTGTGCTCGTGGAGCGGGTCGCGACCCGCATCGCCGCCGACTGGCTAACCGGGCGCGGTGGCACGAGCACCGGTCGACCTGTATGTTCAAACAGTGATGCGAATAATTGAAGATGAAGATGGCGTGGGCGATCACCGGGCCAAGGCCGCGCTGTTCGACATGCTCGGCGAGGTCGCCGGAGCGCTGAGCGCTGGCCGTCGTGGCGAGATTGTCGACGTCCTGGCCCAAGGCGAGCGCTCGGTGGAGGAGGTGGCGGTCGAGATCGACCAGAGCACGGCGAACACATCCCACCATCTGCGGGTTCTGGCCCGAGCCGGGTTGGTTCGCTCCCGTCGGGAAGGCACTCGCATCCACTACCGGCTTGCCGGTCCGGAGGTCGAGGACCTGTGGGTGGCGCTGCGCCGCGTCGCTGAGGCCGTTCGCGACGATCTCGGGCGGCTGGCGCAGGGGTACCTGGGTGACGGCGCGGACATCGAGGTGGTCAGCCGAGCCGAGCTGCACGAACGGCTGGCCGGCGGGACGGTGACCGTGCTCGACGTCCGCCCGGCAGCCGAGTACCAGGCCGGACATGTGCCCGGAGCTCGTTCGGTCCCCCTCGAGGACCTGGCTGACCTGGAGGGCGAGATCACCCCAGGGCTTCCCGTCGTCGCGTACTGCCGCGGCCCCTACTGCGTCTTCGCACCAGCTGCGGTGCGGGCGCTTCGCGCCCGGGGGATCAGCGCGGCGCGTCTGGAGGACGGGTTCCCCGAGTGGCGCCGGTCGGGACTGCCTGTTGCCGTCGGCGGTGAGCCGGGTGTCCCGCGTGGGCTCTAACGGGCAACGGCACCCCCTGGGCCTGCGGGAGAACTGGACCCAGTTCTCCGTGTTCACCCTGATCACCGTGCTGATCGGCATGACCATCGGCGTCGAACGGGTGGCGCTGCCCCCCCTCGCACGTGACCAGTTCGGGATCACCTCGATCCTGTACACGGCCTCGTTCATCTCGGCGTTCGGGGCGGTGAAATCGGTGATGAACCTCGTCTCCGGCCGGCTGTCCGACCACCACGGGCGCAAGACCCTGCTGCTGGTCGGCTGGGCGTTCGCCGTCCCCTACGCGCTGTTGATCATCTTCGCTCGAGCCTGGTGGTGGGTGGTGGTGGCCAATCTGTTCCTCGGGGTGAACCAGGCGCTCACCTGGACGATGTCGGTGACCGCCAAGATCGACCTGGTCGGCCCCATCAACCGCGGGCTGGCCGTCGGCATCGACGAGTCTGCCGGCTACCTCGGGGTCGGCCTCGGTGGCTTTGCGGCCGGCCTGCTCGTCGCCACCTACGGGCTGCGTCCCGCCCCGTACCTGCTCGCCCTGGGGGTCGTCGCCGCCGGTGCGCTCGTGACGTTCCGCCCGGCGCGGGAGACCCTGCCCTGGGCCCAGGCCGAGGTGGCCGCCGAGCGGACCCCGAGGCTCGCCCGGCTCGCCAGCTACATGAGCTGGCACGACCGAAGCATGCTGGCGGTCTGCCAGGCTGGCTTCCTGAACAAGTTCGCCGACACCCTGGTGGCCGCGTTCTTCCCCCTCTACTTCCTGCACCGAGGTCTCAGCCTGGTCGGCGTCGGCGCGCTCGTCGGGGTGTATGCGGCGGTGTGGGGGCTCGGCCAGGTGGCCAGCGGCGCGCTGGCCGACCGGATCGGACGCAAGGGTCCGATCACCACCGGCACCTTCGGCATCGGCATCGGCATCGTCGTGATCCTGGCCAGCAGGCGCGAGCCCGTCTGGTTCGCTGGGGCGGCGGTCATGGGGGCCGGCATGGCCCTGGTCTACCCCAACCTGATCACCGCGGTCGGCGACACCGCGTACCCCTCGTGGCGTGG
>JAJYSQ010000335.1 GCA_021793495.1 Actinomycetes bacterium | reverse complement strand
GTGATCTCTGGTACGTCCGTACCCGCCGGGGTGACCGCGGCTGCCAGGGCCGTCGGCGCTGGTTGCGTTGACCGAGTGGTGTTGGCTCAGGGGGGCTGTTCGAGGATCGTGGGGGGTGGGGTGGGGTAGGTGGTGCCGGTGGGGCTGGTCCAGGTGGTGGATCGGTCGGGGTGGGTGTCGATGTGGTGTTGGGCGGTGGCTGGGGGCAGGTGGATCGCGGAGCCCGACCCCAGCGTGACGGCTATCACCTCACGGCGACGACGAGCCGGCGCAGCTGGCGTTCCCGCGAGACCATGAACCCTGACGCCAGGAGCGTTATCCACCCTCCCGGGCGAGCTCGCGGGCCAGGATGTCGACCGCGTCCCGAAAGCGCGCGGGGTCGGCGACGGCGTAGCTCAGGCGTAGGTGGGGTGCGGGTGGCTCTGTGGGGAACCATTCGTGGCCGGGGGCGATGTGCAGCCCCCGCGCGGCGCAGCGCGCGGTGAGGCTCACCGGATCGGTGCCGTCGGGGAGTCTGACCCACAGGTGCAGGCCCCCGGCCGGCAGCAAGGTGATGTCGACGCCTGGGGCGTGCCGACGGAGCAGGGTGGCAAGAGCGTCGCGGCGCTCGGCGAGTCGTCGCGCGGTGCTGCGCACGTGGGTGCGCCAGGCGGGCTGGGTCAGGACGTCGAGGGCCGCGGTCTGCAACAGGCCGCTGACGTAGAGGTCGTCGATCGTGCGGTCCGTGTGGATCCGCGTGCGGGCCGGTCCGCGGGCGACGACAGCCGCCACGCGCAGTGCTGGCGCCAGGCTCTTGGTCAGGGACCTGATGTAGACGACGTGTCCGTCGGTGTCCCGGGCGGCCAGTGGTGAGACTGGGTGTGCGAAGGCGAAGTCGTGGCCCCAGTCGTCCTCGACCAGGAAGGCATCGTGCGCCGTCACGACCTTCAGCAGGGCGGAACCTTCATCGAGGGTCCAGGTCGTGCCGGTGGGGTTTGCGAAGTGGGGTTGGGCATAGAACAGCCTGGCCCCGCTCGACGCCAGCGCGCGGGCCACGTCGTCGGGGGAGGGCGCGGTCGTCCCGCGAGGAACCGGCACGATCATCAGCCCCGCCTGCTCGGCTGCTGCTATCGCGCCCCAGTAGGTGGGCGACTCCATGACGATCGGCTCGCCGGGTGCGGCGAGTGCGCGGAACACCGAGCACAGGGCGCTCTGCCCGCCGGGAGTGACGACCACGTCGGCGGCGGTCGGGGGCAGCGTGCCGCGTGGCGTGGCGTGGGCCAGCTCGCCGGCGAACCAGGCTCTGAGCTCGGGCAGGCCACCGGCCGGAGGTCGGCCGAGTGCGGTGGGCCCGCGGGCGGCACGAGCCAGCGAGGCCCGCACCAGCCGGCCGGGCAGCAAGTTCTCGGCGGGGTAACCGCTGTGCAGGGCGATCGCATCCGGCGACACCGTGGCCAGCGACGTGCCCACCGGGTTGGCGCGGGTACGCAGCGGGCCGAGTGCTCGGGTCTGCCAGCTGAGGTCGGGTGGTTCTCCGCTCCATCCGTGCGCCACGAAGCTGCCCGCCCCCGGTCGGGTCTCCACGAGGTTCTCGGCCACCAGACGTGCGAGCGCCATCTGGACCGTGACCGGGCTGGCGGCGAAGTCCTGGACGAGTGCGCGGGTGGAGGGCAGGCGCGACCCGGGCGGCGCTGCAGCCGCCAGGACCCGCAGCCGGTCAGCGATCCGGTCAACGCTGCTATCGTTGGACATGAAAAGATACAGTAGCGCTACTGAGACGGTTGCTGTTCCGATACCAGAGCCGTCTCGACCCGGCCTGGGACCGGCCTGGGGGTTGCTCGGGGTGATCGCGTTCTCCCTGACCGTGCCGCTGACCCGGGTGGCGGTCCAGACCCTGTCGCCGCTGTTCGTCGGGGCGGGCCGAGCCGTGGTCGCGGGGAGCCTCGCCCTGTGCTGCCTGGTGATCACCCGACAACCCCTGCCCTCGGCCCGGCAGTGGTTGCGGCTGACCGTGGTCGCAGCGGGCGTGGTGCTGGGGTTCCCGTTGCTCACCTCGTACGCGCTCACCGAGGTCCCGGCCAGCCATGGCGCGGTCGTGGTCGGCGTGCTGCCTGCGGCCACGGCTGTGATGGCGGTGGTGCGCGGGCACGAGCGCCCCAGCGCGCGGTTCTGGGTCGCCGGCGCGCTGGGCGCGGGCGCCGCGGTCGGCTTCGCCGTACTCGGCCCCGGCGGTCTGCATTCCGGGCGCCTGGCGGACCTGCTGCTGCTCGGGGCGGTGGGGCTGGGAGCCGTCGGCTACGCCGAGGGTGGCCTGGTCTCCCGAGAGCTCGGCGCGTGGCAGACCATCTGCTGGGCCCTGGTGCTCGCGCTACCCGTCACGCTGGTGCTCACCATGGCCTCGGCCGCCACCGCGCCGCCGGTGAGCAGCCGTACCGGATGGCTCTGCTTCGCCTATGTGAGTGCGGTCAGCATGTTCCTCGGCTTCTTCGCGTGGTACCGGGGCCTGGCGATCGGCCCGATGACGCGGGTCAGCCAGGTCCAGCTGGTGCAGCCCGTGCTGTCCATCCTGTGGAGTGCCGTCCTGCTCGGCGAGGCCCTCACCGCGCGGATCCTCCTCGGCGGGGTCACGGTCATCGGTTGCGCGGCCTTCGCGGTACGCAGTCGCTCCACTGATGCGTCGGCCAAGACGGTGGCGTGACGCCGGTACCGCACGCCGGTACCGCACGCCGGTGCGGTACACCACTTCCTGTTTCACCGCGGGGCCGATCATGCGGGCGACGATCTGCGTGGACAGGGCCACCAAGGGCAGCCCACCATCGGGGTGGGCAGCGGCCATCCTCGTTGGTGGCGTGGGGTTCTGCGCCAGCTTTCTCCTCTGCAACGGGGTCGTCACGAAGGTCCCGGCCACGGTCTCGGGCATGGCGCTGAACCTGATCCCACTCTTCACCCCTCCTGACCGCGGTCCTCGTGCTGCGCGAGCGGGTGAGCGCGACCCGCCCGCGGCGGGTGACCGATCAGGCCGGTCCGATCAGGTCGGAGACGATCCGGGCCGACAACGCCACCAAGGGCAGCCCGCCACCGGGGTGGGCGGACCCTCCCACCAGGAACAGACCGGCTAGCCGGCTGCGGTTCGCCGGACGGAGGAACGCGGATCGGACGCCGTTGCTGGAGCTGCCGTAGATCGATCCGCCGACCGCACCGGTCTCCTCGGCGAGGTCGGCGGGAGTGCGTACCACCCGCCAGACGAGCCGGTCGCGCACCTCCAGCCCGCGGGCGGCCATCTCGGCCAGCACGTGGTCGGCGTACCGCTCGGCCAGCCCCGGGGCCCGCCAGTCCAGAGTCCCGTCGCCC
>JAJYSQ010000334.1 GCA_021793495.1 Actinomycetes bacterium | reverse complement strand
CCCAGAGCATGACGAAGCCTTGATGTATGCATGACCAATACATGACACCCGAGCATTCCGGGAGGTGGCGTGGCCGGCCGCCCCACGAGTCACCGCCCGGGACGACGGCACCCGGCCCTGTCCTGGGCTGGCAAGATCGCGTCTCGGGTGCTCGCCCGGTCGGCCGGGCTGGCTCTGGGGTTGCTGGTGATCCAGACGGTCACCGCGAGGGTGCTGGCCGATCACTGGACGATATCGATCACCGTGGCCTACCTGGTGCTGGAGCCCGTCGCGGTCGGCGTCTGGGCCGCCCGGGACGTCCGCCGGGACGGGCTGGGGGTCACGGTGATCCAGTGGGCGCTCGCTGGCCTGATGGTCGGAGTGGTCGTGCCGGTAGCGGCCGCGGCACTGGCGGTGGGGTCCGGTTGGCTGGGCCGCGGTGGGATCCGAGGCGCCGCGGGGTTCCTGGTGCCCGTCGATGCCGTCCGGTTCGGCGTGGCGGCCTTCGTCGGCGGGGCGCTGGCACTGACCCTGAGCGGACGCACCGGCGGCCGGCACCGTCGGCTTGCATCCACCGGCCGTAGGGCGTAGGCACGTGCCATGCGCTACCTGGGTCTGTCCACGCTGTCCCCGGACTCTCGGCCGGTCTCGGTGATCGGCCTGGGCACCTGGCAGTTCGGTTCCCGGGAATGGGGGTACGGAGCCGGGTACGCCGACTCCGAGGCGCGGGTGATCGTCCGTCGTGCCGTAGAGCTCGGGATCACCCTGTTCGACACCGCCGAGGTGTACGGATTCGGCCGCAGCGAGCGGATCCTCGGGGCGGGGCTGGACGACCGCCGTGGCGACGCGTTCCTGGCCACCAAGCTCATGCCGGTGGCCCCGGTACCCGGGGTGGTGGAGCAGCGGGGGATGGCCAGCGCCCGCCGGCTGGGCGTGCGGGCGATCGACCTCTACCAGGTCCACCAGCCCAACCCGGTGGTGCCCGACACGGTCACGATGAGCGGGATGCGTCGGCTGCTGGACCTTGGCCTGGTCCGCGCGGTCGGGGTGAGCAACTACTCGCTGGCGCGATGGGAGTCCGCCGAACGAGCCCTCGGGTCCCCGGTGGTCAGCAACCAGGTGCCGTTCAGCCTGGTCGCTCGTCGCCCGCTGGCGGACCTGGTGCCGTACGTGGCCGGACGGGAGCGGATGCTGATCGCGTGCAGCCCGCTGGGTCAAGGCCTGCTCTGCGGCCGGTACGATCCGACGACCCGGCCCACCAACGGCGTGCGCCGACTGAACTCGTTGTTCACCGAGGAGAACCTGCGCCGCGCCGCCGGGCTGCTGGCCACCGTACGCGAGGTGGGCGCGGCCCACGACCTGGCTCCCGCTCAGGTGGCGCTGGCCTGGGTCGTCTCCTTCCCCCACGTGGTGGCGATCCCCGGAGCCGCCAGCGTGGCGCAGCTGGAGTCGAATGTGGTGGCCGCCGATGTCGTGCTCGCTGCTGACGAACGGGACGCGCTGACCCAGGCCGCCCACCGGTTCAGCCCGGTCCGGGGCGTTGCCGCGTGGCGCGACCTGTTGCGCCGCTGACGGAAGCGGTCACCCACCTGCCGGCGGCGACGAGGGCCAGAGCGGACGCCAGCTGCCATCGGGGGCCAACGTGTCGGCTTCCGGTGGGCCCCAGCTTCCTCGGGCGTAGGGACGTACCGGGGGTGGGTCGGTGATCAGGTCGGCCACGATCCGCCACTCCTCCTCGACGGTCGCCTCGTCGGCGAACCGCGACGGGTTGCCGGCGAGCGCATCCGCCAGCAGCCGGGCGTAGGCCGGTTCCTGCGTGCCCAGCGTGGAGCCGAGGTCCACGGCCAGGTCGACCGGAACGGTCACGATCTGCTCCCCGGGACGCTTGCCCTGTACCGAGAGCACCACCAGGTCCCGCGGCTGGAAGACGAAGCGGAGCAGGTTCGGCTCCGGATCGGTGCCGTCGGCGGCTGGGAACAGCTCGACGGGAGGGCGATGCAGCTCGACCACGGCTTCGAGCTGGGTGGTCGGCATGGTCTTGCCGGCCCGGATGAGGAAAGGTACCCCGGCCCAGCGCCAGGAGTCGATGTGGACCGGCAGCGCGATGAACGTCTCCGTCGTCGAGGTGGGCGCAACTCCCTTCTCCTGCCGGTACCCCTCGTACTGGCCGCGGACCACCTGGTGCGGATCGACCGTCTGGATGGACCGGAGCACCCGGGTCTTCTCCGCGCGCAAGGCGTCGGGGTCGGTGGACCCGGGGGCCTCCATCGCGAGCATGGCGACCGTCTGCATGAGGTGGTTCTGCACGACGTCGCGCATCGCCCCGACCGCATCGTAGAAGGACCCTCGATCAGCGACGTCGAAGGTTTCGGCCATGGTCAGCTGCACCGAGGCAACGTGCTCGCGGTTCCAGATCGGCTCGAGGAACCGGTTGGCGAACCGGAAGGACAGCAGGTTCTCGATGGGCTCCTTGCCCATGAAGTGGTCGATGCGGAAGATGTCCACCTCGTGGAACACCGTGCGGAGCACCGCGTTGAGGGCACGTGCGCTGGCCAGGTCACGGCCGAACGGCTTCTCCACCACCACCCGGGCCCGCCCGGCCAGACCAGCGGCGTGCAGCCCGTCGACCACCACCGGGAACATCGTCGGGGGGATCGCCAGGTAGAACGTGCGGTGCGCCTGCGGATCGAGGCGGTCCGCCAGTGCCGCGAAGGTCGCCGGGTCTGAGTAGTCCCCAGCGACCAGGCTGAACCGGGCCACCAGCCGCTCGAGCACCGCGACGTCGTGGTCCGGGGTCTGCTCGCGGATCGAGGCGCGAGCCCGGTCCCTCAGCCCGTCGACGTCGAGATCGGTCAACGCCACCCCGACGATCGGGACGTCGAGCTCTCCGGTGTCCTCCAGCACGTACAGGGCGGGGAAGAGCAGCTTGTACGCGAGATCCCCGGTGATGCCGAACAGGACGAGGGCTTCGGAACGGTCCGGCGCCACCCGGTGGGCCCGAGGGGGACGTGGCCTCACCCGGTGCGACGGCGGACGGGACGCAGCGTCTGCCCCGGGTCTGTCGGCCACCTCAGGCCCCCGCCTTCTCGGCCGGCTTCTCGTCGTGCCCACCGAACTCTTTGCGCATGGCCGACAGCAGCTTGCCGGCCGTATCGGCGTTGCCTCGAGAGGCGAACCGTTCGTACAGAGCGGTGGTGATCACGTTGGCGGGCACCCCCTCGTCGATCGCGGCGATCGCGGTCCAGCGGCCCTCCCCGGAGTCCGAGACCCGCCCGGTGAACGCGGTCAGCCCGGGGTCGGCGACCAGTGCCTGGGCGGTCAGGTCCAGCAGCCAGGAAGCGACCAAGATCG
>JAJYSQ010000333.1 GCA_021793495.1 Actinomycetes bacterium | reverse complement strand
TTCCGGTCCTGGCCGATGTCCTGGAGCACCGATCCGGCCTGGCGGGGCTCAGTGGGACCAGCGGGGACCTGCGCGAGGTACGGGCCGCGGCACAGGCCGGGCAGCCGGACGCGGCCACCGCCCTGGCCGTCTACGCCCACCGCCTGGCCCGGGAGGCTGCCGCGATGACCGTGGCCGCTGGCGGCCTGGACCTTCTGGTGCTAACCGGCGGGGTCGGTGAGCACGACCCCGGGGTACGCGCGGGGCTGGCGGACCACCTGGAGCACCTCGGGGTGCGCATCGACCCGACGGCCAACGACCAGGCCGACGGCGACGCCGAGATCACCGCCGGTGGCGCCCGGGTTCGCACCGTCGTGGTCACCGCACGCGAGGACCTGCAGATCGCCGCCGGGGTACGCGAGGTGCTGGCCGGTGGCGCAGCCAGCTCATCGGGTGCCGGCCAGCGCCCCGAGCAGCACGTAGACCAGCGGGGCGGACATCAGCAGTGAGTCCAGCCGGTCGCTCATCCCCCCGTGGCCCGGCAGCAGCGCACCCATGTCCTTGACCCCGACGTCCCGTTTGAGCAGCGACTCCACCAGGTCCCCGAAGGTCGCACTGAGCGCCACGGCCAACCCGAGCACCACCCCGTGCCACCACAGAGCGTGCAGCAGCAGGGACAGCGCCAGCGCCCCTGCCAGAGCGGTAGCGACCAGAGAGCCGCCGAGCCCCTCCCAGGACTTCTTCGGGCTCACGCTCGCGGCCAGCGGGTGTCGGCCGAACAGCACCCCGGCGGCGTACCCCCCGACGTCGCTGGCGACCACGAGCAGGATGCACACCACCACCCGGTCGGCACCGTCCGGGGCGCGCAGCAACAGCAGCGCGAACCCAGCGAGCAGCGGGGCGTAGGCCGCGATGAACACCCCGAGGCCCAGGTCGACCAGGAGCCGCTCGGGGCCCTCGGCCAACCGCCAGGTGATGACCGCCAGCACCGTGAGCACGAACACCACGACCAGCCCACGAGCCCCTTGGACGTACGCGCCGACAAGCATGCCGGCGGTGCCGACCAGCAGGGGGACCAGCGGAACGGATCGGCCGGACCGGCTCAGCGCGTACACCAGCTCTCCGACCACGAGGCACAGGGCACCCACCGCGAGCACGACGAACGCCACCTTGCGCACGTACAGGCTGGCCAGCACGAGAGCGCCGAGCAGCAAGCCGATCCCCGTGGCCACCGGCAGGTTGCGACCAGCCCGCCTCGACCGGAGGGTCGGTGGCGGATCGACGCCCCTCGCCGGCCCGGGCACCGGAGATGTCCCGGGCACCGGGGCCGGTGAAGGGGCGTCCACGGTTCAGACCTCGATGAGCTCGGCTTCCTTGAGCCCGAGCATCTCGTCAACCGCGTCCACGTACCGCTTGGTCAAGGCCTGCAGGGACTTCTCCGAGCGCGCCACCTCGTCCTCGCCGACCTCGCCATCCCGGCTCAGCCGGTCCAGCGCGTCCTTGGCATGGCGGCGGACGTTGCGGATCGCGACCCGCGCCTCCTCGGCCTTGTGCCGGGCGACCTTCACGTACTCCCGGCGTCGCTCCTCGGTCAGGCTGGGCAGCACCACCCGGATGATGTTGCCGTCGTTGGCCGGGTTGACCCCCAGGTCCGAGTCCCGGATCGCCCGCTCGATCGCGGCCAGGGAGCCCTTGTCGTACGGCGTGAGGATGATCATGCGCGCTTCGGGGGACTGGAACGACGCGAGCTGGTTGACCGGGGTCGGGGAGCCGTAGTAGTCCACGACGACCTTGGCGAACATCGTGGGATGGGCTCGCCCGGTGCGGATGGTGGCGAGGTCCTCCTGCGCCACGATCACCGCCTTGTCCATCTTCTCCTCGGCGTCGAGCAGGATCTCGTCGATCACCTGGCCGATCCTCCTCGCAGACGTCGGGTGGCCCCGCCGGACCGGGATGCTCGCCCGGGACGCAACCTCACCCTAGCCATCCACGGTCACCAGGGTGCCCATCCGGTCCCCGCGCACGACCCGGGCGATGCTCCCCTCGCCCGACATGGCGAAGACCACCATCGGCAGGCCGTTGTCCATGCACAGGCTGAAGGCCGTCGCATCCACCACGCGAAGGCCACGGCGCAACGCCTCGGCGTAGGTGATGTGGTCGAGCTTGGTGGCGCTCGGGTCGGTCCGCGGGTCCGCGGTGTACACGCCGTCCACCCTGTTCTTGGACATCAGCACCACTTCGGCGTGGATCTCCAGGGCCCGTTGGGCGGCGACCGTGTCGGTGGAGAAGTACGGCATGCCTGCCCCGGCGCCGAAAATAACCACGCGACCCTTCTCCAGGTGCCGGATCGCCCGACGAGGAATGTACGGCTCCGCAACCTGCCCCATCGCGATCGCCGTCTGGACCCGGGTGTCGATCCCGCGCTTCTCCAGGAAGTCCTGCAGGGCCAGGCAGTTCATCACGGTCCCGAGCATGCCCATGTAGTCGGCACGGGCCCGGTCCATGCCACGGTGGGACAGCTCGGCACCGCGGAAGAAGTTGCCGCCGCCCACGACAACAGCGACCTGCGTCCCGGACCCGACCACATCGGCGATCTGTCCGGCGATCGTGGCGACCACGTCGGGGTCCACGCCGACCTGGCCACCGCCCAACACCTCTCCGGAAAGCTTGAGCAGCACCCGTCGGTAGACCGGCTTGCCCGCGGGGACGTCGTCCCGATGCACCGACAGCTGCGTCACCGGCAACCCCACCCCTGTTCTCGGCCCGTCCACCGCGGTCCCCTCCGCCGTCCTCGCTGCCGTCACCCGACCCGCACCGACCCGCACCGGTCACGGATCTGCAAGCGGGCGAACCTGCGAACCGTGGCTCCGCGGTCGCCGAGCCGGTCGGCCACCGTTCTCTTGTTGTCCTTCACGAATGCCTGGTCCACCAGCACGGCGTCCTTGTAGAAGCCTGCCAGCCGACCCTCGATGATGCGTGCCAGCGCGGCCTCCGGCTTGCCTTCGGCGCGGGCCGCCTCCTCGGCGATCCGGCGCTCGCTGACGAGCACCTCGTCGGGGACCTGCTCCCGCGAGATGTAGCGGGGAGCCATGGCCGCGATCTGCTGGGCCACATCCTTGGCCAGCTGCGCATCGGCCACGTCCAGCTCGACGAGCACCCCGGTCGTCGGCGGCAGCCCCGGGTCGGACTTGTGCAGGTAGCTGGCCACGTAGCCATCGTCGAAGAAGGCCAGCTGCCGTACCTCGATCTTCTCGCCCATCGTCGCGTTGGCCTCGTCCAGCAGCGCGGAGACCGTGGTGCCCGGCTCGACCTCGGCGGCCAGCAGGGCTCCGGTGTCTGCCGGACGGATTTG
>JAJYSQ010000332.1 GCA_021793495.1 Actinomycetes bacterium | reverse complement strand
GTCCGAGCTCGACGTCGTCAGGCAGGCAGGCCCGCGGCTGCGCCGACAGGTCGGCCACCTCCAGGGTGGTCCGGCGCCGGTGGGCCTCGGCCACCAGGGTGTCGGGGGCGACTCGGTGGCCGACCAGGCGAGCACGGATCGGCAGGTCGGTCTCGACGATCTCCAGTGCCAGCCCGTCCTCGCCGGCCGGCAGGGCCAGGGCCGCGCAGTCGGCGTCGGCCAGCTCGCGGGCGAGCGTGGCGATCCGGGTGAGCACCACGGCCGGGTCCGGATCGCCGAGCACGAGCGTGCTGACCTCGGAGGAAGCCCTGACCCAACGTTCCCGCTCCCGAGCCAGCTCGTAGAGACGAGCGTTCTCGATCGCCACCCCGGCAGCGGCCGCCAGGGCCAGCAGCACCTGCTCGTCCTGCGCGGTGAAGTTCTTGCCGTCCCGCTTCTCGGTCAGGTACAGGTTGCCGAACACCTCGTCGCGCACCCGCAGCGGCACGCCCAGGAAGGTGCGCATCGTCGGGTGGTGCGCGGGGAAGCCGTACGACCGGGGGTGGCTGGTCAGGTCGTCCAGCCGCAACGGACGTGGGTCGGTGACCAGCACTCCCAGGATCCCGCGGCCGTGCGGCAGCGGGCCGATCGCCTCGATCTGCTCGCGGTCCATGCCGATGTGCACGAAGTCCACCAGGGTCCCGTCCGCGCCCAGCACGCCCAGGGCCCCGTAACGAGCACCCACCAGGTCGAGCGCGACCTCGGCGATCCGGTGCAAGGTGGCCGCCAGCTCCAGCCCCGACGCCACGCTCACGACGGCCTCGAGCAGCCCGGTGAGCCGGTCGCCGACCCCGACGACCTCCTGGAGCCGCTCGACCACTTCGGCGAGCAGGACGTCCAGGTCCAGCCCGGACAGCCCGGCGATCCGGCTGGTCGGCACGTCCCGCTCCGGACCCGCCCCGCCCGGTCCCGCCCCGCCCATGCCGGCCACCCTAACGACCGGTAGCCGTGTCAGACCGGGCCAGCGCATCGGTGGCCCGTTCCCGCTGCCAGGTCTGCCGGTAGTATCCGTCGGCGCCCAGCAGGGCAGCGTGGGTGCCTCGTTGGACGACGCGGCCGTGGTCGAGCACGAGGATCTCGTCGACCCCGGTCAGCCCCGCCAAGCGGTGGGTGATCAGCAGCACCGTGCGACCCGCCGTCGCGGCCAGGGCGTCGGCCACCAACGCGTCTGCGGTCAACAGGTCCAGGCCGACGCCGGGCTCGTCGAGCACGAGGACCGCCGGGTCGGCCAGGAACACCCGGGCCAGCGCCAGACGTTGGCGCTGGCCTCCCGACAGGCGGGCCCCGTGGGCTCCGACCCGGGTGTCCAGCCCGTCGGGCAGCGAGGCCACCCACTCGTCGAGCCGGGCCCGGACCAGTGCGGCCTGCAGCTGGTCCTCGGTCGACCCGGGACCGGCCAGGCGCAGGTTCGCCCGGATCGTCGAGTCGAACACGTGCGCGTCCTCAGCGGCCAGGCCGACCACCCGGCGGACCGCGTCGGGGTCCATCCGCAGGGTCGACACCCCACCCAGCAGCACGTCGCCGGTCGACGGGTCCACGAACCGCAGCAACGCCGCGGCCAGCGTGGACTTCCCGGAGCCGCTCGGCCCGACCACGGCGACCCGGATACCCTCGCCCAGCTCGAGATCGACGTCGCGCAGCACGAGAGGGCCCTGGGGCGACCAGCACACGCCCAGCCCCCGGACCACCAGCGGCAACGCCGGGTCCGGCACCGGGATCGGCTCGACGGGCTGCGCCACCGGATCGGGGGCGTCCACGACGGCGAGCACCCGCTGGGCCGAGCGACGCACCCGGGGAACGAGCTGAGCGGCGAGCGGCAGTGCAGCGACCGCCTCGAAGGCGGCGAGCGGGACCAGGACCACGACCGCGAGATCCACGCCGGCCAGCCGTCCCGCCCGCACCGCGGGGATACCCACGAGCAGCGCGCCCAGGACGGCGACCCCGGTCGCGGCCAGCACCAGGGCGTCCCCGACTCCCGCGGTCAGCGCCGAGCGGGCCTGGGTCCGGGACAGCTCGGCGTCCAGCTCCCCCAGACGGTTGCGCACCCGGTCGGCCACGTCGTACGCGACCAGGTCGGCCATCCCGCCCAGCAGCTCGGCGGTGCCCGCAGCAAGCTCCCCCCGCAGGTCCGCGCTGCGCCGCTCGGCGACCCCCGCCAGCCGTACGGTCAATGCGGGAGCGAGGACCCCGGCCAGCGCCAGCGCCAGCGCCAGGACCACCCCGGCCGATGGCAGCAGCAGGCCGACCGCGGCCGCCGAGCCAAGCCCGACCAGGAGGGCGACCAGCACCGGGGCGAGGATGCGCAGGTACAGATCCTGCAGCGCGTCGACGTCCCCGACCAGCCGGGCCAACAGGTCACCGGACCGGAACGCCGGCAGCCCGGCTGGGGCCAGCACCTCCAGCCGCCGATAGACCCGGACCCGCAGCCCGGCCAGCGCGCGCAGCGCCGCGTCATGGCTGACCAGCCGCTCCACGTACCGGAAGACGCCGCGGGAGATGCCGAACAGCCGGACAAGCACGATCGCGACCGTCAGCAGCAGGATCGGCGGGTGCTGGGCGGCCCGGGAGATCAACCAGCCCGACGTGCCCAGCAGCGCCACCGAGCTGCCGACAGCGATCGCACCAGCCAGGGCGGACCAGCCCAGGCGGGGCCACTGGTCCCGGGTGAGCAGGACGACTCGACGCAGCGACGATCTCGCCGGTACGGCACGGTCGTGGTCGCTCACGAACCCACCGCATCGATCGGCAGCAACGCCCGCACCTCGTCCTCGCCGGGGGCAGCGAGCACCGCGGACGGCCTCGGCAGCTCAGGCTCATCCGGGGCGCGGGTGGGCAGCCCCAGGTGCACCCGGTGGTCGGCCAGCGCCAACAAGCTGGGCCGGTGCGCCACGAGCAGCACGGTGCGCCCGGCCCGGGCGCGGTCCAGCACCTCCAGCACCTGCGCCTCCGTGGACCCGTCGAGGTTGGCGGTCGGCTCGTCGAGGATCAGGACCGGTGCGTCGCGGACCAGTGCCCGGGCCAGGGCAAGACGCTGGCGCTCCCCGGCCGACAGTCCCGCCCCTCGCTCCCCCACCCGGCGCGCCAGCCCATCACCAGCGTCGTCGACCAGCTCGCCCAGACCGGCGTCCCGGGCGGCTTGGCGCACACGCTCGTCACTGGCCTGCGGGTCACCGACACGGATGTTCTCGGCCAGGGTCCCGGCCAGCAACGCGGGCTTCTGGGGCACCCAGGCGATCTGTGCACGCCACGCAACCAGGTCGAGGGAGCCCAGGTTGACCGGTTCGCCGTGCTC
>JAJYSQ010000331.1 GCA_021793495.1 Actinomycetes bacterium | reverse complement strand
ACTACGTATGCTGAACACAACGCTGCCGTCATCACCCGGGTCCTGCGTGCCTTCGACAAGGCGTCCACGTTCATCAACGAGCACACGCAGCAAGCGGCGCAGATCATCGCATCGAGCGAGCAGGGTGATGCCTCGACGCTGGCCGCCGTCCTTCCGGCTCAGGGCTACGGTCTGGGCATGACCACGCAGCAGATGGCCGCCCTGCAGGCGATCGCCCAGTTCCTGGTCAAGGCGGGCAAGCTTCAGCTACCGCAGAGCCTGGCGACATACTTCGACCTGCAGCCGATGCGCAACGCCGTCCCGAGCAAGGTCACGCTCTAGCATGATGCTGGACATCGCCGCGGAGTTCCGGGACGTCGGCATCACGTTCTCCCCGAGAGCCGGGGGTGAGTGGGTGCTGCGACATCTCAGCGTCGAGGTGGGTCGCGGAGAGTTCTTCGTCCTCGTCGGACCCAGTGGGTGCGGCAAGTCCACCCTCCTGCGGATGCTCGCCGGCATCGAGCATGCCTCCGAGGGCTCCGTGGCCACGCAGGCCGGACCGGTAATCGGCCCTTCCCCGCAACGAGCCATGGTGTTCCAGTCGGTGGAGGTGCCCCTCATGGAGTGGCTGACAACACGACAGAATGTCGAGCTGGGCCTGAAGATGCAGGGTAAGGGACGATCCGAGCGGCGCCGCATCGGTGAGGAGTACCTGAGCAAGGTGGGCCTGACGGGCGCCGCCGACAAATATCCCCACGAGCTCTCCGGAGGGATGAAGCAGCGGGCCCAGATCGCCCGGGTGCTCGCGGTGAGGCCGGAGATCGTCTTGATGGACGAGCCGTTCGCCGCCCTGGACGCGCAGAGCCGCCGGCTGCTCCAGCGTGAGGTGGCCCAGCTCTGGCAGGACGAGAAACGCACGATCGTCTACGTCACGCATGACATCCGCGAGGCGGTTCTCCTGGGCCAGCGGGTCGCCGTCATGACCGCGCCGCCGGACTCCACGATCAAGCGAGTCTACGACGTGGCGCTGCCCTACCCGCGTGACGAGTTCAGTCCCGAGTTCGCCACGCTGAGCCGACAGATCGAGATCGACATCGAAGAGGAAGTGAGCAAGGTATGGTCGGTGCCCACCGGACCCAGCTCTACTCCGTAGCAGCCATTGTGCTCTTCATCCTCGGCTGGGCGTTTCTGAGCCGCAACGCCGATCCGACCCTGCTGCCGTCTCCGATGCTGACCTGGAAGACGTTCGTCGAGCTCGTGGGCAACGGGACCCTCGAGAGCTCCATCTCGATCAGCCTGTGGCGGGTCTTGTCCGGGTGGATCCTCGGGTCGGTGATCGCCATCCCGCTGGGGATCCTCGCAGGTACCTCACGTATCGCCCGCGCGGTCATCGACCCCTTCATCCACTTCTTCAGGTTCGTCCCGGCGCTGGCCCTGATCTCCCTCTTCCTCCTCTGGTTCGGCATCGGCGAGGCGTCGAAGGTCTACCTCATCGCCTACGCGGTCGCCTTCATCGTGGTGGTCAACACCGCGACCGGAGCAGCCTCCGTACCCGCCGACAAGGTCAACGCCGTACGCTGCCTCGGGGCCAGCCGGGCGAGAGCCATCTGGTCGGTGATAATCCCGGCGTCCGTCCCGTACATCTTCACGGGCATGCGGCTGGGGCTCGCCAACGCCTTCCTCGTGCTCGTGGCAGTCGAGGCCCTCGCTACCCAGAGCGGCATCGGCTTCCTGATCTGGAACGCCCGCACGTACTTCCTGACCGACGAGATCTTCGTCGGCATCCTCTGCTTCGGACTCCTCGGATTCACGGGAGACCGGCTCTGGAAGCTGCTGGGCAGCATGGTCCTCCGCCGCTACCTGAGGAGCTCCGGTGAGTACTAGTGAGAACCGGCGCGACCAGCTGGGCAGAACCCACACGGACTCGACCCCGTGGTATGAGCCGCCTCTTCGCCCACCGGTGGGCAGCCCCAACGTCGTCTACATCGTCCTCGACGACACCGGCTTCGCAGACCTCGGCTGCTACGGCTCGGAGATCCATACTCCGCATGTGGACCGGCTGGCGCGAGACGGGCTGCGCTACAACAACTTCCACACGACGACGCTGTGCTCACCGACCCGCGCCTGCCTGCTGACCGGTCGCAACCATCATGCCGTCGGCATGCGCATGCTCGCCAACGTCGACAGCGGGTGGCCCAGCGGGCGTGGCCGCATCTCTCATCGCGCCGGCACGGTCGCCGAGATGCTGCGGGTGGTCGGGTACAGCACCTTCGCCGTCGGCAAATGGCATGTCACCCCGACCGACCAGATCAACGCCGCGGGTCCCTACGACCAGTGGCCGCTGGGTCGTGGCTTCGATCGGTTCTACGGCTTCATGGATGGCGCAACCGACCAGTTCCACCCCGAGCTCGTCCACGACAACCATTGGGTCGACCCGCCCGGGCGACCCGAAGACGGCTACCACCTGTCCGAGGACCTTGTCGACCGGGCCATCGCCATGCTCTCCGAGCAGCTCTCGCACGCGGTCGACAAGCCCTTCCTGCTCAACCTTGCCTTCGGCGCTACGCACGCCCCCCACCAGGCCCCGCAGTCCTACATCGACGGGTACCGTGGGGTCTACGACCAGGGCTGGGAGCGGATCCGCGAGCAGCGCTTCGCCCGACAACTTGCCACCGGGATCATACCGCCGGGCACCGTACTGCCTGCCTCGAACCCGGGCGTGCCTGCGTGGGACAACCTTACGGACGGCCAGCGCCGCGTCGCCGCCCGGCTCCAGGAGGCCTACGCCGGGTTCCTGGAACACACCGACGCCCAGATCGGCCGCCTGCTCGACTTCCTCGAGCAGGCCGGGGAGCTGGAGAACACGCTGATCTTCCTGCTCTCTGATAACGGTGCCGCCATGGAGGGAGGTCCCTACGGGGCGGTGAGCCGGGCCCGTTTCTTCAACGGCCTACCGGAGGACGACGCGTTCAACCTCACCCACCTCGACGACATCGGCAGCCCGAGGGCGGACAACCATTACCCCTGGGGCTGGGCGCAGGCCAGCAACACACCACTGCGCTGGTACAAGTACCAGACCCATGGAGGAGGCGTCCGGGACCCGCTCATCGTCCACTGGCCCGCCCGGATCACCGACCCGGGCGCCGTGCGCACGCAGTTCCACCACGTCATCGACATCACGCCGACGGTTCTCGACGTCCTGGGGATCGCACCCCCGCCGGAGGTGAACGGCGTGGCGCAGATGCCGATCCACGGGACAAGCCTGGCCTACACGTTCACCGAGCCCGACGCCCCCGGCCGCAAGCGGCACCAGTACTTCGAGATGTTCGGTAACCGGGCCATCTGGCAGCAGGGGTG
>JAJYSQ010000330.1:2342-3337 GCA_021793495.1 Actinomycetes bacterium | reverse complement strand
CGTTGGGTCGACCCCGGTGGAGACGCAGGTGGCCGCTCCGCCAGTCGCGGTCATGGTGACCGTCCCGCTGGAGCCGGTGGTTGCCGTGGCCGTGACCGGGCCCTGCAGGGACACGACCACCGCAGTGGCGTCACCGGTGACGCCGGAGCTACCCACGGCCCGGGCCGCGCCTGCCCCGCCGCCGAGGATCGAGGCGAGTGGCCATCCCGGGTCCAGGGTCCCCAGGGACGTACCCACCTGGGTTGCTCCCCCCGCGCCCCCGGTCGCCCGAGCCGAGGCCGCGCCGGATGCCCCCGAGGTCGCCGCACCGCGGCCACCGGCCGAAACGCGGGTCGGGGATCCGGCCACCACGACAGTCTGAGCGGTGCCCGTCGATCCGGAGGTCGCCGATGCCGTAGCGGCTCCTCCGTCACCGCCCGCGACGACCACCGGTGAAGGGACCGGCGAGGCGGGCGGGGAGGCCGGAGTTTCGGCGGGCGGGGTCGTGCTCTGACCGGCAACGTTCGGACCGGCGGCGCTGACCAGGGTCGGTGAGGTCCAGTCCTGACCAGGGGCCCCAGGATCGGCCTGTGCCAGGACGTTGCCGCTGGTACCGCTGCTGGCCGACGCGGCGGCTCCGGAGGTTCCGACCACGAGGGCCAGAGCGGTCCCGGTCTGCCCGCTCGAGGAGTCGGCCTGGGCGCTTCCACCGGCTCCAGGCGCGACCAGGGCACCACCGGGGGCGACAGGCTGCGTCGTCGCAGGGGTTGACGTCTCCGTGGTCGCAGATGACGTGCTGGTGGCGCTCGGGGTCACGACGCTGACCCCTCCTGAGCCACCCGAGGCGGCTGTTGCGGTGGCCGTACCCGACCCAGCCACCGCGACGGCCACCGCCTGGCCGGTGGCTCCGCTGGTGGCACTGATGCTGGTGGCACTGATCCGGCTCGCCACATCGCCCAGGCTGATGGGGGTCGAGCCGGGAACGACCCCGGCGGGCAGCCCGGTGACCGCGCGCG
>JAJYSQ010000330.1:0-2332 GCA_021793495.1 Actinomycetes bacterium | reverse complement strand
GCCGGGCCCCCGATGGCGATCGCCACCGAGCTGGCCCGACCGGGGATGGCCGGGGCGACGCTGGTCGGGTCCCTCCCCGCAGCGACCGGGTAGACCAGCGGGGTGACGTCGGCACTGGCTGCCCCGTTGCCGGCGGTGCCACTGGTTGCGCCGACGGAGACGGCGATCGCCAGCCCACAGGCCCGGGGATCCGTCGACCCGGGCACGGGCGCGGACACAGACGGAGCGGAGCTCTCGGTGGCCACGAGGGACAGGCAGGAGGAGAACGGGTCGGCAGTCACGCTGGGCACCAGGGCAGGACCGCTCGACGCCACCGAACCTGCCCACGCAGCGCTCTGCACCGAGACCGCGGGGAGCAAGGCCGTCGGGATCGTCTGGGCCGACAGGGCCGGTCCCGGCAAACCACCCAGAGCCTGGTGGGTGTAGGCAGCGAGGTCCACCGAGGCGGCCTGAGCGCCAAGCGTGGCCAGGCCGACCACCAGGGTGGTGACCAGGCCGGCCAGCTCGGCCGGGTCGACCCCGCCGGCGGCGTCTCGGCGTACCTGCTCGGCCAGACCGGACGGTGTCGTTCCCGGGGCGCCGGCAGCGGTCACCGAACCTGCTCCGATCCCGCCCGACTGGGCAGAAGCGGTCGCCGGACCGTCCCCGGTCACGCTGACACTGGTGGCCGCTCCGGTGGCCCCCGGGGCTGCCTGGGTGCCCATGCCCGTGCTGGTGGTCGGCGCCTGCGTGCCCGTGACGGCCGGCGAAACAGGGCCTTGTGAAACAGGGCCTTGTGGAGACGCCGCCAGCTGGGGGACCGCCAACGCCGTGGCGCCCGCACCGAAGGAGACGGCTGCGGCGAGGGCACAGGCACAGTCCGACGTCGTCGGTGAGGTCGCCGTGCTGGTCGCCGTGCCCGTCGTGGCGGCCCCCGGGGTCGACCCTGGGGCGTCTGCCGGAGATGTGCCGACCACCCCGGCGGCCGCCAAGCCCCGGACGAACTCGGCGACGGCCGCGGCGACGGCCGACGGACTCAGCACCCCCGGGCTGGTGGTCGTAGCCGTGGTGCTGGTGGTACTGGTGCTGGTGGAACCAGCCCAGGCGACGGCGCCCACCGCCCCGTTGGTGGCCAGCACGACGGCGAGCCCACCGGCCCCGAGACGTGTCATCCACCGCAGGACCCGGGTCGACGTGAGCTCTCCTCTGCCCAGCGACGGTCCCCTCCCCTGGCCCCTCCCCTGGCGACCGTGCCTGGCGAACATCGCGCCCCTCCTGCCCCTGAAGGCACGCCGCCGGCATCGGCAGGCGCACCAAGAAACAGTCAGCTCCCGCCAGCGGTTCGTGCCTCGCGTGACGCCGCCCCTCGGTGTCCGCGATCGCACCTACCGTAGAACGCGACTACGCACCGTGACAAGAGCGGAGGAATCTCCTCAGAGAAATCCCCCTTCTCTTCGACCTCTCTCCGACGTACCGTGATCTATCCGTCACTCTCCGAGGTCGATCCGGTGGGAGCGCCGCTCTGACCCCAGGGCTGCTGGCCCAACGCCTCCGCCGTCTGCGGATGCGCGGCATGCAGCAGACGGTGGATCTCGGTGGTCATCTGGTGACGTTCCGCGGCCAGCCGACTCTGACGACGAGAGTGGCGGACGAGAGCGACCGTCCCACCAGCAGCGATGCACGCACCGAGGTCGCTGGTGACATTCGTGTAGTTGCCGAGGATCAGCTCGACGCGTGCCGAGGCGATGGACGGGAAAGGCACGGCGAGGATCACGATCCACAGCAACAGGACGAACAGCCAGATGATGTGCGCCCGGCTGGCCAGGATCCGGGGGACGGTGTCCAGAGCACGCGCGAGCATCGACTTGCGCGCGGGTTCGCTGGCGTCGGGGTCGATCAGTGCGGTCATCGCGGACTCCTTGAGGTCGAGGTGCGGGCGGGCTGCCGGGGCCATGGTGGACCTGCCGCTCCGGGTGTACCTCGTGGCCTATGATCAGCAAGGCCTCTCCCAGGCGCGGGCAGGCCCGGTTCGTCGTGCCGTCTCGGCTCACGGGCCCCCGTCGAGCGGAGGAGGTGAGGGCGATGTCGTCTGGCGATCCCGACCACAGTCGATGCACCGCTGCCTCGCCTCCCGCCCTGCCCACCTCGACGCGACCCAGTGACCGGGCAGGGGTCAGCCCGGACTGACCCCTGCCCGGTTCGGGACTCGTCGGCCTCGACCTGCGGAGCTGGCCATGCCCCTGGCCCGAGTTTTCCCCACCCGCGGGGCTCTGCGCCGCCCACCGCTCGGACTCGTCGACCTGGTCGTCGCGGGGGCGATGGTCATCCTGCTGTACGCGCTGGTCCGCGGCGG
>JAJYSQ010000329.1 GCA_021793495.1 Actinomycetes bacterium | reverse complement strand
CTACTGGTGCATGAAGGGCACCTGCTCGGTCTCGGCCGGCAGCATCGTGGGCGTGGGGATCGGCTGGGGCGCGATCCTCACGGCGCTGATCAACTTCCTCATCGCCGCCTCCGCCATCTACTTCCTGATCGTGCTGCCCTTCAACACGATCAACGAGATCCGCCATCGACGAGCCCAGGCGCAAGAGCGTGAGCAGGAGCAGGCGGTGTCCGACGAGGTCGCTCTCCTCACCGAGATCCGCGACGCCCTGGTGGCTCGCTCCCCCGAGAAGTAGCCGGCACCCCGGCATCTACCGGGCCACGTGGTGCGGGGGCACCTCGGACAGCAGCCGCTGCACGTCATCGCTGCCCGACGCCGACCCCGGGGTGGCGGGACCATCGTCGCCGACCTCGTCCATGGTCACCTCGGGCAGCAGGTCGGCCAAGGCCCCGTCCAGGTAGCGCGCCAGTCGCTGGACGGCCAAGGACGTCGTTCCACCCGGGGGTGACGGTACCGGCTCAGTCAAGGTCACCCTGCTCGATCCGGATGAGTCGCCGGGAACGGACCAGCTCGTCCGTCGGGATCTCCGGGAACTCAGGCTCGCGCCAGAGCGCGGCAAAGATGCCCACGATGTCCCGCTGGCTGACCACCCCGACGACCCGCTGGTCCTCCACCACGGGCAGGTGCCGGATCCAGTGCTGGGCCATCAGTCGAGCGGCGTCCCGCACCGGCGTGTCGGCGGACGTCGTGATGACCTCACGGGTCATCGTCTCGCCCACCGTCGCCACCGACAGGTCAGATGCCTGCCCGGCAGCCTTGAGGATGTCCCGCTCGGTCACGATGCCGACCAGCCGCTCGCCCTCCATGACCAGCAACGATCCGGTCTGCTGGGTCCACATCCGCTCGGCAGCGGCCGCCAGGGTCTCCGACGGGGTCTCGGTGATGCTCGCCTCGGTCATGATCTCGGCGACCCGCATGGCTACTCTCTCCTGTCGATCCTGGCCGCCGCCAGCGCAACCGGGCCGGCCGGGCGACACGTCCGGGGCTCAGCGTAGCGACCGACCGGCAGGGCCCGCCCGGTCCGGCTCAGCTGGTGACGTCCTTGGTGGTCAGCCGAGCCCAGGCCAGCGCCCCGAAGATCGCGATGTACACCGCCTGGACGCCCAGCCCGTGCCGGATCCCGGCGGTGGCGATGGGCTCGCGCAACAGGTCACCAAACGCGAGCCACCAGTGCGTGAACAGGTACGGGTGGATCGCCGACAGCGCAGGGACGGCGTCGAGGATCTCGCTGACCACCGGGACACCGGCGATCGAGGCCATCGCAGCAATCGGCACCTCCGTGAGCGTGGACAAGAACAACCCGATCGCTGCGAGCCCGGCCAGCATCGCCCCGGCGTACAGCGCCACAAGACCCGCCCGACCCAGCGCATCGAGGTAGGGCACCGTGTCCCCGGACAGCAGGGTCACCGGACCGGACGGGAAGAGTACGAGCCCGGTCAACCAGCCCGCTGCGGCGACCACGAACGCTGCGACCAGTCCGTACGTGACGATCCCGACGTACTTGACCACCAGCAGCCGGGTCCGCTCGACCGGGACCACCAGCAGGTAGCGCAACGTCCCAGAGTGTGCCTCACCGGCGATCGAGTCTCCAGCAACGACCGCGACCGCCAACGGCATCAGCACCGGCAAGGTCACTGCCATCGCGGTGAACACCAGGAACAGCCCGTTCTGAGAGATCCGGGCGACGAACCCGGGAGCTCCCTGAGCCGAGGTCGGCGAGGACAGGCGCACCGCCACCCCGATCAGCACCGGGGCTGCCGCGAGGGCGACCAGCAGCATCTGGTTGCGCCGGCGGCCGAAGACCAGGCGCAGCTCGGATCGGAGGAACCGGGCACCCACCGACCTACCGCTCGACATCGAACCCCTCGCCGGTCAGCGACACGTACAGCTCCTCCAGGTCAGGACGGACGACGACGAGCCGATGGATCCCCACGCCCGCCGCGACCAGGGCCGGGGCCAGCTCGGCGACCGCGATCCCGTCCAACGCCGCGCTCACGGTCGCCGCGCCCGCCCCGGCCCGCACCCTCGGACTGCTCAGGCCTAACCCGTCGAGCACCCGCACGGCGGCCTCCGGGTCCGTGGTGTCGAGCTCCACGCGGGGGGCGGTGGCTGCGAGCAGGACGTCCAGCCGCCCAGCCGTCACCAGCCGGCCGGTGCGCATCACCCCCACGTGGGTGCAGACCTGTTCGACCTCGGCGAGCAGGTGGGTGGACAGGAACACGGTCAGCCCGTCGGCGGCGAGCGCACGGACCAGGGCGCGGACCTCCCGGGTCCCCTGGGGATCCAGGCCGTTCGTCGGCTCGTCGAGCACCAGCAGCTCACGGGGTCGCAGCAGGGCCGCCGCCAGCCCGAGCCGTTGACGCATGCCCAACGAGTAGGCGCGGTACCGCTTCGAGCCGGCCGAGGTCAGGCTGACTCGGTCGAGCGCATCGGCGATCCGTCGGCGTGCCGTCGACGGGTCACTGGTGCGGTCGGCGGCATCCATGCGTGCCAGGTTTGCCGGGCCCGACAGGTAGTTCTGGAAGGCCGGTCCCTCCACCAGGGCTCCGACCTGAGGGAGCACCGCCCCCAACGCGCCAGGGATCAGCCCGCCAAGGATCTCGACCTCACCCACCGTCGGGGTGACCAGGCCGAGCAGCATGCGGATCGTCGTGGTCTTGCCCGACCCGTTGGGACCGAGGAAGCCGAAGACCGATCCACGGGGCACCTCCAGGTCGACGCGGTCCACCGCGACCTGTCCGCCACGGAACCTCTTGGTCAGCCCACGAGTGCGGATCGCCGCGGAGAACTGACCGACCGGGGCATCCTGGCGTCCGTCGACCACCTCGCCGGGTACGACCAGCCCGCCGGCCACACCGGTCCCGTCCGACTCGTCGCCGCTCAGGTCAGAACGCCGAGCTGACCGGCACACCGGTCGACGGCTCGACCCCCCACGGGCGAGGAGTCCCGGACGCGGGCGTCGCAACCCTCGGGACGCCAACGACTGCCGCCTCGAGCACCGCGGGAGTGACCGCGCCAACAAGCAGACGCCCGTCGTTGAGCAGCAGCACCGAGAGCAGGGAGGTGCTGACCAACCGTCCGCTCCACGCAGGGGAGGAACCCGTGGCCGGCCCGGCGACCGAGGTGGCGGACGCGAGCAGCGCACCGAGCAGGGCCGCGCTGCTACCACCACCGGCCGCCGAGCCCAGGCTGGTCATGCTGACGCCCCGAACGGCGAGCACCGAGGTCCATCCCGAACCCACGACCGTCGGGACGGACCCGGTCGTCATCGGCAGCCCTGGGGAGCTCCCACCGGGCGCCGG
>JAJYSQ010000328.1 GCA_021793495.1 Actinomycetes bacterium | reverse complement strand
TCCCCGGTCGCCCCCGGTGGTCGTGGCCTGGGTCGACCTCGAGCACGAGATCAGCGACGAGCAGCGGGTGTGTGCCCGCGCGAGCACCCGGCTGGTCGGCGCCGCCGACCCGAGGTGCACCCCCAGGTGCTCAGCCGGCGGTCCGTAGCCAGACCGCGGTGTCTACCGGAAGCCGCCCGTGTGGGTCGAGCGGGCCGCTGGCCAGCACGATCCCCCGGTGGGCCGGTAGCGCGAGCGGCTGGTCGCCGAGGTTCACCGCGATGACCAGGTCAGCCCCTCGGGAGAACACCAGGCCCCCCGAAGGGCTGTCGTGCCAGCGCATCGTCCCGCCTCCCAGGCTGGGCTCGGCGTGCCGGTGACGCAGCGCTGCCCGGTACAGCTCCAGCGTGGAGCCCTCCTGCCCGGCCTGTGCGGCCACGGACTGCGCGGCCCATGCCGGCGGCTGCGGCAGCCATCCGGGGCCGGTGCCGAAGCCCAGCGACGGGCCGGTCGTGGTCCACGGCACCGGAACCCGGCAGCCGTCACGCCCCCGGTCGGTATGCCCGGAGCGTTCCCACACGGGATCGGCCAGCACCTCCTCCGGTAGGTCGACGACCTCCTCCAGGCCGAGCTCCTCCCCCTGGTAGAGGTACGCCGAACCGGGCAGGGCGAGCATCAGCAGCGCGGCCGCCTGGGCTCGACGCCGGCCGACCCGACCGCCTCCGTACCGGGTGACATGTCGTTGCACGTCGTGGTTGGACAGCACCCAGGTGGTCGAGGCCCCGACCGAGGAGGTCGCGCTGATCGAGCGGTCGATGCTCCCTCGCAGCTCGCCGGCATCCCACGGGCACTCCAGAAAGTCGAAGTTGAACGCTTGTGCTAGTTCGTCCGGACGCACGTACCGGCTGAGCTGATCGGGGAACGGCACCCAGGCTTCGGCGACCATCATCGGCTCGGCAGCCCCGCGGGCGACTGGTGATTCGGCGCGATCCTGGTAGGACGCCAGCTCCTGGCGCCACTCCCGGTAGATCGCGTGCACCTCCGGCCGGTCCCAGAACGGGTGGTGCCGGCCGCGCTCGGCGAACCACCGCTCGGCTGCGGTGCCCTCGGGGTTCAGCGCTTCGGTCGGCAGGTCTGGTAGCTGCGGATCCTTGGCCAGCCCATGGGCGACGTCGATGCGGAACCCGTCGACCCCGCGGTCCAGCCAGAACCTCAGCACCGAGGTGAACTCCTCGTGCACCTCCGGGTTGGTCCAGTCCAGGTCCGGCTGTTCGGGAGCGAACAGGTGCAGGTACCACTGGCCGTCCGGCACCCGGGTCCACGCCACCCCACCGAATACCGAGAGCCAGTTGTTCGGTGGGCTGGCACCGTCCGGTCCTCGTCCGTCGCGGAACAGGTACCGGGCCCGCTGCGGACTTCCCGGCGCTGCGGCGAGTGCCTCGCGGAACCACCGGTGCTCGTTCGACGTGTGGTTGGGCACCAGGTCGATGACGACGCGGATGCCGAGCCGATGGGCATCGTCCACCAGCGCGTCGGCGTCGGCCAGGGTGCCGAACCGTGGCTCGATGTCCCGGTAGTCCGCGACGTCGTACCCACCGTCGGCCATCGGCGAGGGGTAGAACGGGGTGATCCAGATCCCGTCCACGCCCAAGTCAGCCAGGTACGAAAGGCGGGAACGGATCCCTGGCAGGTCCCCGATCCCATCGCCGTTGGCGTCGGCGAAGCTCCGGATGTACACCTGGTAGAAGACGGCGTCCCGCCACCAACCGGGGCGCGCCGGGGTCAGTGCCGGCGGGGACGTGGACGGCGACGTGGGCGCGTTCTCGGGTCCTGGGCTCACGGGAGTCGAGCCTTTCACACCCCTCGGTACAGCCCCGAACCGACCCGACAGGCGGGCGCGCGGCCGCCCCGACGTCGTCCAGCGAGTGTCGTTCAGGGGTGTCGTTCAGCCGTTCAGGCCAAGGTGTTGACCATGCTGTCCGCCGCGGTGGTGAGGTAGGTCCACAGGGCCTGCTCGGCGTTCGCAGGCAGCGCGAGACCGTCCACGGCGTCGCGCATGTGGACCAGCCACCGGTCTCGAGCGTCTGGGGTCACGGCGAACGCCGCGTGACGCATCCGCAGCCGTGGGTGGCCCCGGTGCTCCGAGTAGGTGTGCGGTCCACCCCAGTACTGCTCGAGGAACATCCGAAGCCGCTCCTCGGCCCCGGACAGGTCCTCCTCGGGGTACAGCGCACGCAGCGCCGGGTCGCCGGTGACCCCCTGGTAGAACCGGTGCACCAGTCGGACGAACGTGTCGTGCCCGCCGACCGCGTCGTAGAAGCTCGGCGTCGGAGAGTCGCTCACGGCAGCTCCAGGCCGAGCTCGGCGGCGGTGAACGCCAGCACGTCGGCGGACAGCTCGATCGACCGAGACAGCGCCCGAGCTCCGTGCCCGACGTCGGACTCCCGGCGCAGCAGGACCGGGTGCGCACTCGTCGACGCGTGCTGCAGGGCCGCGCACATCTTGCGGGCATGCATCGGGTCGACCCGAGTGTCGCCGTCGAACACGGTGAACAACACCGCTGGGTAGGCCACCTCCTCGCGCACCTGGTGGTAGGGGGAGTACGCCAGCAGCCAGGTGAGCTGCTCGGGGTCGGTGGCTGTGCCGTACTCCACCGCCCAGGTGGCGCCCAGGCCGAAGCGCTCGAACCGCACCATGTCCAGCAGTGGCGCGGAGCAGGTGACGGCTCGGTACAGCTCTGGACGCTGCACCAGCGCCGCCCCGACCAGCAGCCCGCCGTTCGACCCGCCGGAGATCGACAGCAGATCCGGGGTCGTCCATCCGGCGGAGATCAGGTGCTCGGCGGCGGCGTGCAGGTCGTCGAAGACGTTCCGCTTGTTGCCCAGCATCCCGTCGCGGTGCCACCCCTCGCCCTCTTCCCCGCCGCCACGCAGGTTCGCCACCGCGTACACCCCGCCAGCCTCGACCCATGCCAGCGTGGTGGCCGAGTACCCGGGGGTCAGCGAGACGCCGAAGCCTCCATAGCCGTAGAGGATCGTCGGCCGGGGGCGGTCGGTCGGCCCGTCGGCGGACAGCACCAGCATCCGTACCGTCGTGCCATCCGCCGATGGGTAGGTGACCTGCTCGGTGCGCACCTGCGGACGTGGGCCGGTGGCCGCGGCCCCTGGCGCGTCGGCCCACAGGGTGACCGAGCCGTCCCGGGCGTCGTACCGGTAGACCGAGGAGGGCGTGGTGTGGTCGGTGTACCCGATCCACGCCTCGCACCCGCCCTCCGGGTGGTCGGTCAGCCCGGTCAACGAGCCGAGCCCGGGCAGTGCCACCGTGCCCCGTCGGACACCGGTGCGCAGGTCGTGCAGGCTGATC
>JAJYSQ010000327.1 GCA_021793495.1 Actinomycetes bacterium | reverse complement strand
TCGCCTTCGCCTTCCGACGCACCGTGGCGGAGCCACCCAAGTTCCAGGCGGAGCGGGCCAAGCACCTGTCGAAGGCGTTCCCGCTCCGGCTGCTCGTCGCCGACGGCCCGACGACGCGTGCCAGCCTCGGCCTGTTCGTCTTGACCTCTGTGCAGAACTTCGGTTACTACGGCATCATGATCTGGCTGCCGACCTACCTGGCCACACGATTCCACTACAGCATCACCAGGTCCTCGCTGTGGACCGCGGTCACGGTGGTCGGTATGGGCGCTGGTATCTATGTCTTTGGCCAGCTCGCCGACCGCATCGGACGACGCCCGTCCTTCTGGATCTTCCAGGCGGGTGCTATCGTCTCCGTGCTGGCCTACAGCCGCATGACGACCGCGACGGGACTGCTGGTCGGCGGTGCCATCATGGGGATCTTCATCAACGGGATGCTCGGTGGCTACGGGGCTCTCATGGCCGAGCTGTACCCGACCCGGGCGCGGGCGACCGCCCAGAACGTGCTGTTCAACCTCGGCCGGGCGGTGGGCGGCTTCGGTCCCGTCGTCGTCGCCGTGATCGCCATCCGCCATGGTTTCGCCTTCGCGATCGCCCTGCTGGCCGCGATCTACGTCCTGGACATGATCGCGATGCTGGTCATCCCGGAACGCCGGGGGGCCGAGCTCGCCTAGCCCCTGGACAGCACCACCTCTGGGCAACACCACCTCCTGAGCGCCATCGACGTCGTGAGGGGAAACCGACATGCAGCCTGTGATCCGGGCGCTACGCGTCCTGCAGATCCTCGCCCCCAGCTACCGGGGCCTGAGTCTGCAGGAGCTGCACGAAGCCTTGGACATCCCCGTGGGCAGCGTGCACCGGTTGTTGGCCACCCTGGCCGACCAGGGGTTTGTGACCCGTTCACCGGCGAACCGGCGCTACTTCCTCGGCCCGGCGGCCCGCCAGCTGGCCGAGCAGAACACGAGTACCGACTCGCTGCTGGTCAGCCCGCATCCCGCGGTCCTCGAGGTGGCCCACCAGACCGGGGAGACCGTATTCCTGACCGAGCTGTTCGGGGATCGGGCCGTCTGCGTGGCCCTGGTCGAGGGTCGCCACCCGTTGCGCCTGTTCGTACGCATCGGCCAGGAGATGCCCTTGCACGCGGCCGCCTCGGCGCGCTGCTTGCTCGCCTACGCCCAGGAGAGCCTCACCCGTCTGCTGCTCACCGCGCATCCCCTGGCCGAGTTCACCCCAGAGACCCCCACGGGGGTCGAGGAGGTTCTCGGGCATCTCGCCCTGGTCCGCGGGCGTGGCTACGACGTGTGCGACGACGAGCTGGACCGGGGGGTATGGGCGGTGGCAGCGCCGGTCTTCGTCTCTACCGGCCACGTGTGCGCGAGCATCACCATGGCGGGGGCGGGCGAGCGGATGCGGGACCGGAAGACCCGGGTGGAGGCCACCGAGGCGGTCGTGGCCGCCGCTGGGCGCATGAGCGAGGAGCTGGGCTACGCCGCCGCGCCGGGCGATCCCGCCCGGATGGCCGGTGCTCGGACGCACCGACAGCGCGGCACGCAGGATCCGGTGCCCCCACCGGCGGGCGCCCGCCGTCGCTCGGCCGCCGCGCACGGAAAGGAGACCCAGTGAGCACCCCGGCCGCCTTCGCCGGAGCCGGCGACGCGGCCACCCTGCTCCAGGACGAGCATCAGCGCCGCACCGAGCTCGCCACCGATATTGCCGCGTCCTCCTACCTACGGGGTCGGTTCGTCCTGAGCTCCGGGCGGGCCAGCTCCTACTACATCGACAAGTACTTGTTCCAGACCAGGCCCACGATCCTGCGCCGCCTGGCCAGCCTGCTCGCCGAACACGTCCCTGCTGGCGTGGACCGCCTCGCTGGACCCGAGCTGGGTGCTGTCCCCCTGGTGACGGCGGTGTCCCTGCACACCGGGTTGCCGTTCGTCATCGTGCGTCGCGAGGCGAAGAACTACGCGACCGGACGGGTCGTCGAGGGAGAGCTGCACGCCGGAGAACAGGTGCTGCTCCTCGAAGACGTCCTCACCACGGGTGCCCAGGCCCTCGGTGCGGCCGCCCGGCTGCGCGAGGAGGGTGCTCTGGTCGTGGGCATCCTGGCCGTCCTCGACCGAGAACAGGGCGGTATCCCGGCCATCACCGGGGCGGGTTACCACGTCGACGCCCTGTTCTGCCGCCGCGACCTGCCACTGCGACCCAGCCCGTCAGCCGAACCGGAGGAGTCCTGACCATGAGCGCCACGCACCCGCAGGCCGACCTCGAGGCGGCACTACGTGTCCTGAGCCTGCCAACCCCCGGTCAGCAGCCGGCGGATGCAACGACGAGCCAGGTGCGCATCGATACGGCGCGTGATCCCCAGGCGGTCGAGTCCGTGGCTGTCGCACTGGCCCATCGACTGAAGGACGTCGAGGCTCATGTCGTCGTCGTCTGGGACGACCTGGACGATTGCGTGCTGGCCCACATCGTGGCCCGCGAGCTGGGGTGTACGACGGTACGGGCCTTCCAGGAGGAGGGACTGCTGTTCCTCGACCGCGAGCTGCCTGGCGATGGGCGAGTGGTGGTCCTCAGCGCGGTGTGGAACGACGACCGCCGGCTTCACAGCCTGATCTCCCTCGTGCAGGCCCAGCGCGGCCAGATCGTGGCGGCAGCCGCCGTCCTGGGCAGCAACCCGCTGCGCGAGGTCACCCCCGGATCGGTGCCCAGCGTGAGCGTGGCCAACCCGCCCATGACGGACGTGGTCACGGTGGCCGGCGGATGAGGACAACCGAGCATGCACAGACGCAGCGCCGCTCGCACCCGTCGGCCGAGCTTCACACGCCAGGGAAGGGATCGTCGGCGATGACCGAAACGAGCCCACCGGGTGGCGATGACCCGGGAGCACAGGCACGGGCAGAGGCCTCCGGGTGCGCCACCGGTCTTCTCGAGGCGCACCCGGAGGCGGTCGGCATGACGCTGACAGCCGACCCGGCGCGCATCGGCGAGCACCTGTCTCGCTTCGCGTCGCTCAGCGAACCCGGGCCCGGGGTGACCCGCCTGGCCTACACCAGGCTCGAGCGCGAGGCCCACGAGGTGTTCGCCACCCACATGCGGTCCCTCGGGCTGCGCGTCTGGGTCGACGCCGCCGGAAACACCCTGGCCGAACGAGACGGCGACACCGACCGGCTGGCGGCTCTAGGTACCGGATCCCACCTGGACAGCGTCCCCCACGGGGGACGCTTCGATGGCATCGCTGGTGTCGTGGCGGCCATGGAGGTCGCCCGCCTGTTCGTCGAGCAGCCGGTCGTCATGCACCACCCCGTACGCTTCGTGAGCTTTGCTGCCGAAATCTTGATGGCACG
>JAJYSQ010000326.1 GCA_021793495.1 Actinomycetes bacterium | reverse complement strand
CGATCTTGTCCATGTACTGCTGCAGGCTGGGAGGGTCGGGGATGTCGTATCCGGCCTTGACCAGGCAGTCGCGGTTCTCGATCTCGGCCTCGTAGGCAGCAGTCATGCCAGGCTCGTCGGCCACTGGCTCGGGATACTGCGCCTTAGCCTGATCCTGGCAGTCGTTCATGGTGGCCCACCAGCGGTCTCGTTGATCCGCGGGGTAGTTCCCCTTGACGCTGCCATCCCAGGTGACCTCGACATCCCAGCCCGCGTCACGCATGCACTGAGCAACGAGCTCCAGGCGCGCCGAACTGGGACTCGTCGTCGTCGGGGCGGTCGCGGGAGGCTGAGAGCAACCGCCCACGACCGCCAAGCTGAGCCCCCACAGCACAATCGCAAGTCCGGAACGTCTCACACGGCGTCCACGAAGATCTGGCCCAGGTGCCTTCAAGAGCAGTACGCCCCGTAACTGAGGAACCTGGCCGGGGTGATGACCCCCCAAAGGTCGACCACCCGCTTGCCGGTGTAACTCGAATGCGCTGTGCCATTGGTCCACGACTGTCCGCTCCACCCCATGGATTCCATCCACTCGTGGCCCGTGGACTTCGTACTGTCCGAGATCGTGGTGGAAATGCGGACCTGGGCACTGGGTCCACAGATGACGCGAGGCTGGTCGCCGGGGTCGTCCATCGCGAACGCCGAGCTGGCGCCGACCCCGATGAGTGCTGCCGTTACGAGCGCAACGGCGCGAACGCGATGCTTCATGGTGATCCCCCCTGGATTTCCCTCGTCGCAGAACCGCTCTCGGACCGCATTAGCCAAGCGGCTACTACGGGTCGCGAGGTTGCAATTAACCGATACGCGCATCGTGCGAGCCTGGGCGCAGATGCAGTGAACTCGCTTAAGGCCGACTGTCGCAACCAAACAGACAGCAACGCACCCGTGAATTCCAGGCGACCTCCGGCCGCGTCACGACGGCGGCACCGCCGTGAAGACACCCTCAGCCCACTGAGGGATCAGCCCGGCCTTGTGCACGAGGGGACGCGCCAGGTGTCAGGTCAGGTAGTGAAGCCAGCCTGGTTGCGGTTACGTCGGCTGAAGCGGCCGCCTTTGGCATCAGCCCGCGACAGGGCAGTCTCCAAGCGGCGAGTCCGAGGTGACCAGGCGCAGCCTGGCAAGCCCGCAGGCCCCACCCGCTCCCGGTCCGCGGGGTTCTGGGCTCCTGGCTCAAGGACCGGGCAGCCGAGCAGATCGAGCACGGCGAGGTGCCGGGGGTCGTGCCCGCCGTGCTGTCGATGCCCAACCCGCCGACGGCGCTCTGGTCGGACGGGCCCAGTCGGCGTCGTCGAAGCCGGGCTGGCTCCATCCGGTCGGCTCGAGACGGGCGTCGTAGGTCTCCCTGTCGTAGGTCTCCCCGTCGTAGTGGCTGTGCTCCCGGGTCGCACCCGTGGCGGCCCGCACCTCGCCGTCCGTGACGACGGTCGTGGTCCCGTCGGCGTGCTCGACGGTCAGCTCCGCCCAGTCGGCAACCCGGTCGGTCCAGAGGTTGCGCCGCCCCTCACGCGTCCGGCCGCTCAGCCCTCACCAACGACCAGGCCGAGGGCGTTGGCGCCGACCCGGATCATGTCGGTCACGTCGTGGTTGCGCACCACGAGGCGGTGGCGGTAGGACGTCCAGCCCGGCTCGAGCACCTCGTCGCCGACTCGTCGACCGTCGAGCCAGGGCTCGACGACGCCCAGCGCGGTCCCGCGCAGCGTCGCCCGCGCCGCCCTCGCCGGGACCATCGAACTCCCGGCGCAGGTAGGCCGCGGGCTGGTCGCCACCTCCCGTGGGGAAGATCGGTGTGACGAAGGAAGGGCTGCTGGGCACGCTGGGGCTCCGCGTCGGGTCTAAGGGAAGGGGCATACCTGCGGCGAAGGCGCCGCAGCCCGGAGAGTGACACTGGCGGCGATCAGGCCAGGGGCGGACGAGGTCACGGCGATCGGGCCCGAGCCGGTGGAGCGGACGACCGCGAGCACCCGACCATCGACCGTCCGCCAGTGTCCGCGCCGAACCGCTCGGTGGTCGCCGGCCGGGCGCTGCAGATGCCAGCCAGCACGCCGGCACCCTCGACCGCGAGCGTGACCACGGCATCCGCCTCGAGCACGCCCCGCCCGTCCGCGCCGCAGAGGTCGACGGAGACGTGGGCGGACGACCCCCGGGGCGACGTTCGCGAACCTGGCCAGTCCGCAGGTCCGTGTCGCGGTCACGCTGACCCTGGGGATCGCACTGTTCCAGGACCTCGTCGCGGTGGCTCTCTTCCGGCTCTACCGCGCGGTCGACGGGTTCGCCGGCAGCGTTCGGGCTGGTCAGCGCCGTGACGATGACCCTCAGCGCGGCGCTGCTCGGCGCGGCGGTGAACGCCTCAACCACATCGCCCCAGGCGGTGCCGGTGCTGCACCTCCTCGACACCCACGTCTGGGACGCCAGCACGCTGTCCTTCGGGCTCTGGCTCCCGCCCATGGGATGGCTCGTGCTGCGGTCCGGGTGGGCGCCGCGCGCCCTCGGTGGCTGCTCGTCGTCGGCGGAGGCCTGTACGTCGTCAGTGCCTTCGTCCTGCCCTGGCGCCCGGCACGGCTGGGCCGGCCACGACGCTCGCCTTGCCGGCCAGCCTCGGCGAGCTGTGGATGATCGGGCACCTGCTCGTCGGTGGCGCGCAAGCACCGGCGCCGGCGCGGGTCCCGGAGACGGCCTGAACCCGCTTCGCGCGTGGCATGTGCGCAGCCGAGCCGCATCCACCGATCTCAACCGAGTTGCACCTTGACCGCCCCCGGCGACGCGACAAGCCACACCTGCCGCGCTCTCCACGGTCTTGTGATCAAGCCGGCAACGCCTCACGTTCACGTGTTGTTTGCCAAAGGCGGCGCGGCGGGGGACAGTCGTCACCGTGCAGGATGCGGAGTTTGAGGCGCTCAACGCGACCGTGTCTGCCCTCGGCCAGGAGTTCTTGACCGTGCCGGCCACGGCGATCGCGCGGATGGTGGTCGACGAGTACCGCCGGTTCGCGGGCCGGCCCGTGCGTGACTTCATCCCGATGCTCGTCGAGCAGGCGGTGCGCGCCCAGCTGAGATCGGGCATCGCTGCCGCACATGGCGCGTAGTCGGCGTTGCCCTCCTTACCTCCCCGGTACCAGCCGCGCGGTCGGTGTGTGGGTGCTGACATCGTCGCATCACGGCAACTGTCCGGGAGAGCGGGTCAGGCTCCCCTCAACCGCGAATCCTCCGAACCGGGTCAAGATCACTGAGTCCGCAAGACCGGGTCAAGATCACCTGACGTGAGGTGACGAGGACGCCGACGCCTACAAGGGTCGCAACGTCGTCGAACG
>JAJYSQ010000325.1 GCA_021793495.1 Actinomycetes bacterium | reverse complement strand
CCGTGGGCAGTCCGAGGCGGGCGGCCGCGCTGGCCGCGTTGATCCCGCCGCCGGGGGCTCGAGCCACCGGGCGGCCCAGCGTGTCCCCGCCGCGCGCGGGCAGCTCGTCGACCGCGATCACCACGTCGATCAGGATGCTGGCCAGGACGACCAGCCGAGCCGGACGGGGGATCAGGAGGCTCATCAGGACCTGCCGAGGCTCGTCCGCAGCGACACGAGGGCTCCGGCCAGGCCGGTCAGGTCCAGGTCGTTGACCGACTCCACGGTGCGTCGTACCTCCGCGGGAAACCCGCCGGTCCCGTGGCTGGCGCCGAGCATCGCCCCGGTGATGGCCGCGATGGTGTCGGAGTCCCCGCCGAGGCTGGCGGCCAGGCCGACCGCGGCCCACGGGTCGTCCGGGCGCAACGCGGCGACGGCGAACGCGGCCGGCACCGACTCGGTGGTGGCCAGGCTCGTGCCGACCAGCTCGTCGATCTCGACCAGGGCCGTGTGTACCCCACCTCGAGCGGCCGCCTCCTGGGCCAAGTGCACCGCCCAGGTGATCCGCCGGTCGGTGCGCGCACCGGGGACCGGGGTGCCGTGCCCGGCGGCCAGACGGGCCGCCTCGACCGCCACCGGCCACGCCTGGTCGAAGCCGACGCCTTCGATGCCGAGGGAGACCACGGTGGCGACCGCGGCGGCTCCGGCGTGCGCCACCGACGTGTGGTGCGTCGGCCGGTCGGCGTCCACCACGGCTCGTACCAGCCGGGCGAGCGGCGCCGGGCCGGTGGCGATCCCGACCGGGGTGATGCGCATCGCCGCGCCGTTCGTGGTCCCCTCGGTGCCGGTGCTCGCCGGGTCTTCTCCCTCGGCGACCCGCCGCAGGGCCCGTCGAGTGGAGGGACCCAGCAGGTCGGCGGAGCCACGGGCGAGCATCGACGCTTCCCAGGCCAGCAGGTCCTCGGCCAGCCGGTAGGGGTTGACGCGGCCTGTGCCCGCGATCAGCAGCCGGGCCAGGAGCAGCGCCTGCTCGGTGTCGTCGGTGATGGACCCGACCGGCAGCCCGGCCGCCACCGGGTGGTCGGCTGCCCCCGACCGCAGCCCCGGTGGATCACCGAGCACCGCGGTGGCCTCGGTACGGGTGAGCAGCTGGGTGGGCATGCCCATCGCGTCCCCCACGGCGAGGCCGAGCAGCGCGCCCTGGGCGCGGTCCAGCGCCTGGGGGGACGGGTCGGCAGCGGCGGTCATGGGCGGCATCGTCGCAGATGCTCCGCAGGTGCGTCCCGGTGCTCCGCAGGTGCGTCCCAGCCACACCGGAACCGGGTGCCCGGACTGAGATGTTCGCCCGAGTTTCCACTCTGTTTCGGTCGGACGTCGTGGGCGGTTCACGCTGGCCCATGAGGCTCCGGTCGGGCCGCGGGGCTCTCGGGTCTCGCCGCGACCCGCCCGGGCGGCGTCGAGAGGGAGAAGTGTCATGGAGGGCATGAACCGTCGGAAGTTCCTTGGTGCGGTGGGCGCTGTCGGTGCGGCGCTCACCCTGCCCCTGGGGGTGGAGCGAGCGCTGGCGGACCCGCCGAGGGGTCGGGCGGAGCTCGGCCGGGTCGAGCACGTGGTGATCTTCGTGCAGGAGAACCGGTCGTTCGACCACTACTTCGGTACCCTCTCGGGGGTCCGCGGCTTCGACGACCCCGGCGTCCCCCGCTTGCTTGACGGTCGGCCCATCTTCTACCAGCCTGACCCGCTCAACCCCGACGGCTACGAGCTGCCGTTCCACCTCGACACGACGACGACGAAGGCCGCGGCGGTCGCGGACCTCTCCCACGCGTGGTCGGTCCAGCATGCCTCCTGGGACGCTGGCCGGATGGATGCGTGGGTCACTGCCCACCGGGCCGCCAACGGCCCGACCGCGGGCCCGATGACCATGGGGTACTACACCCGGGCCGACCTGCCTTTCCACTATGCCCTGGCCGATGCGTTCACCATCTGCGACCGCTACCACTGCTCGGTGCTCGGTCCCACGAACCCCAACCGGCTCTACGTCTGGACGGGGACGATCGACCCCGGCGGCCACCACGGCGGCCCGGTGATCAACAATGCGGAGACCCCGCCGTACACGTGGACCACGTACCCCGAGCGGCTCGAAGCCGCCGGGGTGAGCTGGCGGGTCTACCAGCAGGCGGACAACTACGACGACAACCCACTGGCCTGGTTCCGCCAGTACCAGCAGGCGCCGCAGAGCTCGTCGCTCTACCGCAACGGGCTGGCCACCCGCCCGGCGGAAGCCTTCGCCGAGGACGTACGTGCCGGCAACCTCCCCCAGGTGTCGTGGATCATCACGCCGGCGGCGGAGTCTGAGCACCCCTCGTACCTGCCGGCCGCCGGGGCGGTAGCGATCAGCCGCACCCTCGAGGCGCTGGCCGCCGCCCGCAACGTCTGGCAGAGCACGGTGGTCCTGCTGACCTATGACGAGAACGACGGGTTCTTCGACCACGTCCTGCCCCCCACGGCGCCCCTGGGCACCCCTGACGAGTTCGTCGGCGGTCTGCCGATCGGACCCGGCATCCGGGTCCCGATGCTCGTCATCTCCCCGTGGAGCCAGGGCGGGTGGGTCGCCAGCGAGCAGTTCGACCACACCTCGATCCTGCAGTTCCTCGAGCGCCGCTTCGGGGTCGAGGAGCCGAACATCAGCGAGTGGCGTCGCCGGACCTGTGGGGACCTGACATCGGCATTCGACTTCGCCCACCCGTCCGCGTCGTTCCCGTCGCTCCCGGCCACCAGCGGCTACCTGCTCGACCAGTACGTGACCAGCAACGACCTGCCGGCTCCGACGGTGCCGGCCGCGCAATCGATGCCGCACCAGGAGTCCGGCTCGCGTCCACACCGACCGGTACCCCCGGTGACGGGCCACCCGGCGGCGTAACCGTCCCGGACCAGGATCCCCTTGTAGCCGGGCGGGATCTGACCGGCGTCGGCGGTGGCCGCGGAGCGATCCCCGACCTGACGCAGCGGTGCTCCGGGGCGCCCGGCTACTTGCCCGGCTTGCGGCCCGAGGAGCCGCGCAGGCTGAGCTCGGGGTTCTTCCGGTACGGCGAGTCCGACGACGGCGGCTTGGAGGAGCTCGACGAACCGCGACCCAACCGGGCCTCCAGCTCGGCATCTCGCTCGACCAACCCCACGATCCGGACGTCACGATCAAGCCGACACACCGATCACACCCCGGGGTACCTGAACAGCTACCCCGCCGGCCCCGGGAAGGTAGCCGACGACGAGCACGTTCGCATGATGGACGACGCAACCGTATGTGACGATGTGCGGGTGCTTGCTGGACCACCCACGACAGCCACGCCGGTGCCCGACGCCGTGCAGGCGGTGG